>NZ_FR897965.1:0-2103 GCF_000437175.1 Ruminococcus sp. CAG:330
GTAGATAGACGCCTATGAACACGAGCTCTCACATCAAATTATTCCGGAAATGCTTGTCCCGATACTGTCTGGGAGTCATGCCAATGAACTTGGAGAACACCTGTGTAAAATGGCTCTGGGAGGAGAACGCCAGCAGGTTGGCGATGTCGGCAAAGCTCCGGTCGGAAAATTGCAGCATCTGCTTGGCACTCTCCACCTTTTCTTTCAGAATGTATTCGTGGAGGGTGCAGTGCATCTGCTCCCGAAACAGACGGGAGAGGTAGCTTGGATGCAGCCCGATTTCTCTGGCGAGGGTCTGCACAGTGATGCGGTCGTGCTGGTGGCTATAGATGTAGTTCAGGCACAGGGTAATGGGCTTGGAGGAGATGGGACGCTTCCGCACCTCCCCCATGCGCTGAGTAAAATCCCGGCACGCTGCATTGTGCAGCATCTCCACCTGATCCAGATTCCCCGCCTCGTCGATCTTCTGAATGTAAAAGTCGCTGATGCGGTACGCCTGCTCCATGGGCATGCCGCCGTCAATGCAGAACCGTGTCATCAGTGCAATGGTGATCACAGAGTGGTAGCGAAAATTTTGCAGCATGTTCTTGGAGAGGGGCGTGACCAGTGCGATCTGGCGAAATTTACGCTGGCTCAAATTGGCATTCACCCCTCTAATATCTCCGTTTTGCACCAATGCGAGAAACTCAAATTCGGTTTCCGGCGGCGTGTGCGCCTCTGGTTCCTCCTGCCGTTTTTGTTCCTCTTTTTGCCATTCATATTCCAGTGTCATAAAGTTGCCTCCATTTTGCATTTTTGCTGTCATATATTCTTCATGTGATATTCTTTCTATGCATTTTCACTAGGTATTATATCATATTTCTGATAAAAAAGCAAGTTTTTTGATATCTTTTCCAGCGATATCCTCGTAAAATAAAGAAAAGTTTTAAAATAAAAAGAAAAATTATTCTATCTTTCCGGGTGTGCTTTCTGCCCAATGTGCAAAGCAGCCCTGTCGCACCAAGAATCGCTGAACAACGAAATACAGGAGGTTTTTCATCATGCAAATTTGGAATGGATTCCAGCGCGGCATCAATCTGGGAGGCTGGCTCTCCCAGTGCGACCACACCGACCGACATTATGACACATTCATCACAGAGAACGACATCGCTCACATCGCCAGCTGGGGCATGGATCACGTCCGTGTGCCGATAGACTACGAGCTGATCGAGGCACAGGGCTCTATCGAACGGGAGTCCGGCTATGCCCGAATCGCCTGCTGTCTGCGCTGGTGTAAGAAGCACAATCTGAACGTCGTTCTGGTGCTGCACAAAACATACGGCTACAATCCGGAGAGTGCCTATGCATCCTCGGACTTCTTTGAGAATCCGGCACTTCAGGCACGGTTCGTCTCCCTCTGGAACCAGCTCGCCAAGCGGTTCCAGTCCTACAGCGACATTCTGGCGTTCGAGCTGCTGGATCAGGTACTGGAGAAGGAGCACCCCAACCGGTGGAATCGTGTGGTCGCCAAGACCATCGACGCCATCCGTGGCATCTGCCCCACCGTTCCCATTGTGGTGAGCGGTATCCGGAACGACAGAGCCGCTTCCATCCCCCTGCTTCAGCTGCCGGCGGATGAGCATCTGGTGTACGGTTTCCACTGCTACGAACCCATGGTGTTCACCCACCAGAGTGCAGACTGGGTCAGAGGCACACCCAAGACGGTCAACATCCCCTATCCGGACGAGATTGACAAGTACCGGCGACTGTCGGCGGCGGCTTGCAAGGCGTTCACCGAACCGCTGATCCAGTCGGGCGTTACCAACGTGCAGGATGAACTGTTCCGCAATCTTCTCCAGCCGGCAGTGGAAACGGCGGAGCGCAACAACATCCCGCTGTACTGCGGCGCATACGGCGTCATCCAGCAGGCAGACGATGCCTCTACGCTGCGCTGGTTCGAAACCGTGCACCGCATCTTCGAGGAGTACGGCATTGCCTGTGCGGTCTGGAGCTATCGGGATGTGGATTTCGGTATTGTCGACTCATGTCGGGATGCCATTCGGGAACAGCTTCTGCCGCTGCTCTAAAAGCTTGTGTTCATAGGAAATATATGCGGATTTTCGA
>NZ_FR897966.1:0-10123 GCF_000437175.1 Ruminococcus sp. CAG:330
TGTAGGACCTGGTGCAGATGGTGCAGTCGGCGCAACAGGTCCTACAGGTGCAACCGGTGCCACAGGCGCAGCTGCAACCATTACACCGGCAGCTGCGGTGAACGATTCCGTTGGTACAGTCGATGTGGTGGAGCAATTCAACACACTGCTTGCGAATTTGCGGGCAGCAGGGCTGCTGGAATCCTGACCAAATGAAAAGAGCTGTCCCGTTTGGGGCAGCTTTTTTGTCGGGTTTTGCGGATAGACTTGCATTTTTTTCGGAAATGGCGTATACTGAGAGCAGAGAAAAGGTGGTGGGAGCATGTCTTATTTTTGGCTGACATTGGAACGGATTCCGGATGATCTGGGATTTTCGCTGTATGATAGAACGCATCTCTGCTGGCTCCTTGGGATTTGCGCCGGAATTGTTCTGCTGGCGTGGGTCTGCCGCCGCATTTGTGAGGATACCTGCCACCGATTGTTACAGGGAATCGGCTGGGGAATGCTGGGGCTGGAGGTGCTCAAGGTAGCAGTTCTTCTATCAACGGGACAGTTTCGGGCGGCGTATCTGCCGCTGGATTTGTGCGGACTCTCCGTCTTTCTGGAGTTTGCTGCTGTCTGGAAACCGCATCCGCTGCTGTTGGAATTGCTATACAGTCTTTCCCTGCCGGGGGCGTGTCTGGCACTGCTGTTTCCCAACTGGTTTCCGCTGCCCCTCTGGAACTTTTTCAGCATCCATAGCTTTGTGATTCACGGGCTTCTGGTGGCAGTGCCGGTGATTTTTCTGGCACGTGGGACACTTCGTCCCGATTGGAAACGGCTGCCCTTTTGCTTCACTATGGTGGCAGCAGCGTGTATTCCCATTGTGTGGGTGAACCACCGGTTTCACACAAACTTTTTCTTTCTGTCGTGGCCGACCAGCGGTTCGCCTTTGATCTGGTTCGGGCGGGAGTTCGGCAACTACCGCATTGGGCTGCCCGTACTGATGGCACTGATCTGGACGGGCATGTACGGGATTCCGGCGCTCTGCCGCATGATACACCGCCCCAGTTCAAAATAGCAAGCGCTCAAAAAAACGCCATCGGATGGTTTTCCGATGGCGTTTTTCATTTAGCACCTACTGATATACAGCGAGCGCAGATGTTTCATGAGAGAATCATAATTCGAGATCTCCTTGGAAATCTTTGCGTGCTTGCCGTGAAAAAGTACGTGTACAGTGTGCTTTGTTTTCCGGATGTTTGTGACTTCTGTTACCGGCGTGATGCGGATACCATTCACGGAAAGCGTGCCATCCAGAAGTTTTGCCAGTGTGTCCGGCTGATGCAGTACAGACAGCAGCTGTTCCTGTCTGGCAATGACACTGGAAACACGATTCTGAGCGCCGGCACCGGGAATCCTTGCGGAGATATGGTAGAGTGTTCCTCGATAGAATGCCCATTCCTTGAACTGCGCCCGAATTTTTCCGGAGAGCCGAATCCCTGTGACAGAGAGGTAGAAGATCACCGCCAAAGCCACTGCCAGCACCAAAATCAGACACAGTTCTGTTTCCGTAGAGGTAGTTTTGTATACGGCATCTCGATTTTGTTCAGAATCCTTTGTAAGCTGAAAGAAAAACGGAATCATGGCAATGGCAAGTGCTGCAAAAGAGAGCAGCACACGCCACAGCATTTTGCGTGCTGCTTCTTCTCGTGCCACATGGGGCGGATGATAAATTTCAAGCATACGGCTTCTCCTGTCCGGCAAGCTGCTCTGCGCACCACAGAAATCCCTTGGCAGTGCGGGCAGCATTGTCCTGAAAGTGATTGCCGGAGTTCCACTCCAGCGTGGTATTTACCCCGCACTGCGTCAGGCGTTCTGCCTGTGCTAGGATTCGTGCTTTTCCGGTGCGCAGCAGCGGATTTCTGGTCTTGTGTTCCTTGTTGCCAAGGCTGAGGTAGACGTGGGAAGTCTTTGGCTCATGCGCTGCGATGTAGGTGTCCCAGTCATCGAACCACACGGAGGGGGAGCAGGCAGCCACTGCCCGAAAGGCATTCGTCTGGTAGGCTGCCCAGAGGCTAAATAATCCCGCCAGAGAATAACCGCCCAGCACACACGGCATGGTTTTCGGCAGAGCGAGCGCCGGCAGCAGTTCCTCCAGAATCCACCGCAGCGTTTCTCCGGCGTTTCCGCCGAAAGGTTCGCTGCCGAACGCCTGTCTTGCGCTCCACGGGGACAGCTCACGGTTCCAGTCCGTTACCGGAAAGGACACCAGCGTCACGTCACACGGCGCATGCTGCTGAATCTGCGCTGCCTCTTCCGCAAGACCGGCAAGCTCGTGTGCGCCGGTTGGCTGGATGAGCACACATGCCGGCGCATCTGCGGAAAAGATGGTGCAGTGTTTTCCGGCAAGATCGGTTGCAACTTGTGACATGATTAGAAGCTCTCGTAGAATACGGTTTCTGCCAGCGGTTTGCGCTCCGTGTCATAGCGCTCCGGCGACTTGACTGCCTCTGGATTGGCATAACCCAGACACAGCATGGAAACCGGCACATAGTTCTCCGGCAGGTGGAATTCCTCCCGCACGATTTCCGGATCAAAACGCTCCACCCAAAGAGAGCCGAGTCCCTGTTCTGTTGCCTCCATCATCATATAAGTAGTGACAATGGAGAGATCGATCTCCTCAATGCGGTGTCCGTCGAAGCTGCGAATCCAGCAGTCATCCACATCGGCGCAGGCGATGATAACGGTCTTGGCAGTGTAGGCATTGGCATTGTGCATTGCTTTTGCGACCTTTTCCAGTCCTTCCGCAGACTGGACAACCAGCAGACGCTGAGGCTGGTGATTCTTGCCTGTGGGTGCGAGGCGTCCTGCCTCCAGAATTGCCTGAAGCTTTTCCGGCTCGATGGCTTTGTCCTGATAGGAACGGATCGAGCAGCGTTTCTTTGCGAGTCCTGTAAAATTCATGATGGAATTCCTCCTTTTCGATTTGCTCTCAGTATATCACACTTCCCCCGAAAATGCAAGCGTTTGTAAAAACAGGGGAGAATGAGGAACAGACACTTTCCTGTGTTAACAGATTGAAAAGTACGAGACGAGAAAAAACAGACGCAATTGCGTGGACTTTTCGCTTTGTAAATTCGTATTTTTCCAGATTTAACATTTAAACTAGATTTAACATAAGCAAGGTGATGGATTTTACAGGCAGCTGGTATAATGAGATTGTTCATTGGAACAGAGGAAATAAATTGTGTGAGAGCGTGAAAAAACGCTCAGGATTTCCCGCATCGGGAAAGAAACGGAGTTTTGTAAAATGAAAAAGAGGATTCAGATGATCGCAGGTATCGCAGCACTGGGCATGCTGGCAAGTGCTATGACTGGTTGTGGCGCAGGCGGCGCAAATGGTGCGATCAGCGTCATCACCCGTGAAGACGGTTCCGGTACCAGAGGCGCATTCACTGAGCTGTGCGGTATCGTCGCAGACGACAAGGACAACACTGTTTCCAGCGCAGAGGTTACCAACAGCACCGCCGTTATGCTGACCACCGTTGCCGGCAACTCCGCAGCCATCGGCTATGTTTCCATGGGTTCGCTGGATGACTCCGTAAAGGCAGTCAAGGTGGACGGCGTAGAGGCAACACCGGAGAACGTCTCCAACAGCAGCTATTCCATTTCCCGTCCGTTTAACATCGTCACCAAGACCGACGGTATCAGCGATGCTGCACAGGACTTCATCAACTTTATCATGAGTGATGACGGTCAGGCAGTGGTCGAAGATGCGGACTACATTCCGGTTAGCTCCGGCACGTATGAGGCAGCCGATGTCAGCGGTAAGGTAACTGTTGCAGGTTCTTCCTCTGTAACACCGGTCATGACCAAGCTGAAAGAAGCATACGAAAAGATCAACACCAATGTGACTGTAGACGTACAGCAGAGCGACTCTACCACCGGCGTTACCTCTGCCGTACAGGGCATCTGTGACATCGGTATGGCATCCAGAGAGCTGAAGGACAGCGAAACTTCGCAGGGCGTGGAGGCAACTGTCATTGCAATGGACGGCATTGCAGTCATCGTCAACAAGGAAAACACCATTGAAGACCTGACACTGGACCAGATTCGCCAGATCTATGTGGGTGAAGTTACAAGCTGGGATGAACTGAACAAATAAATGAAACGCTTGTCGAGAGGACGACGTACATGAAAAAATATCGTGAAAAAATCATGCAGGTTGTGTTCCTGATCGCTGCATGTATCTCCATCGTTGCCGTTGCACTGATTTGCATCTTTCTGTTCGCAAACGGGTTTCCGGCAATCGTTGAGATCGGGCCGCTGAAATTTCTGGGCGGTATGACATGGAAACCGACGGAAGGACAATACGGGATCTTCCCCATGATCATCGGCAGCATCTATGTCACAGGAATCGCCATTCTGGTCGGCGTGCCGATTGGATTGTTCTGCGCCGTATTTATGGCAAAGTTCTGTCCGAGAAAACTCTATAAGATTCTGAAGCCGGCGATCTCTCTGCTGGCAGGCATTCCCTCCATTGTCTATGGCTTTTTCGGGCTGGTCGTGATCGTACCGATCATGCAGCAGCTGGTGGGAACGGGAAAAAACGTACTGACCGCCGGCATCCTGCTGGGCATTATGATTCTCCCCACCATCATCGAGATCTCGGAATCCTCCCTCCGTGCCGTGCCTCAGAGCTATTATGAGGGCTCGCTAGCACTGGGAGCAACCCATGAGAGAAGCGTCTATTTTGCCACGCTTCCGGCAGCAAAGTCGGGCATTATGGCAGGCATCATTCTGGGCATCGGCAGAGCCATTGGCGAGACCATGGCAGTTGTCATGATCGCCGGAAACCAGCCGGTATTGCCCAAGAGCCTGTTCGCCGGCGTGCGGACGATGACGGCAAATATTGTCATGGAAATGGGCTATGCAGAGGGTCTGCACCGTGATGCATTGATTGCAACGGGTGTGGTTCTGTTCGTCTTTATCCTGCTGATCAATGTTTGCTTCTCGCTGGTAAAACGGAAGGAGCAGTCATGACAAAGACAAAAGAAATGGGCATCAATCACCGCACTATGAAACAAAAGCTGGCGGAGTACCGGCATCAGCCTCTCTCCCTGCTGCTGTTGGCGCTGACACTTCTGGCAGCAGTCATTACTGTGGGTGTACTGCTGTGTCTGATTGCATACATCCTGTACAAAGGCATCCCGAACATGCATCTCTCCCTCTTTGCGTGGAAATATACCACGGAGAACAGCTCCATGATGCCTGCCATCATCAACACGCTGCTGATGACAGTGGTAACCCTGATTATCGCCGTGCCCATCGGTGTATTTTCCGCCATCTATCTGGTGGAGTACGCCAAGCGCGGCAACAAGCTGGTCAAGGTCATCCGCATGACAACGGAAACATTGCAGGGCATTCCCTCCATTGTCTTCGGTTTGTTCGGCTTCCTGATGTTCGTGGTGGCATGCAACTTCGGTTTCTCGCTGCTGGGAGGTGCCATCACACTGGCACTGATGGTGCTGCCGTTGATTATGCGTACCACGGAAGAGGCACTGCTCAGCGTGCCGGACTCTTTCCGGGAGGGCAGCTTCGGACTTGGCGCAGGACGTTTGCGGACGATCTTCCGCATCATTCTGCCCAGCGCAATGCCGGGAATCCTCGCCGGAATCATTCTGGCAGTGGGACGCATTGTGGGCGAAACTGCCGCACTGATGTACACCGCCGGCACTGCTACCACAGTATGTACAGGGCCGTTCCGCTCCTGCCGTACCCTTGCTGTGCATATGTACCAGCTGCTCTGTGAGGGACAGTATATGGGACCGGCATACGCCACAGCGGTTGTCCTGCTGGTGATGGTCATTGTCATCAATGCGCTGTCCGGCTGGATCGCAAAGAAACTGACCAAATAACAGGAAGGAGTGCGGTGCAGCGGCAGACGGCTGCGCACCCAGTGAAACCATGGAGAAATTTGAAATCCACAACATGGATCTGTACTATGGCAGTTTCCATGCGCTGAAAAATATCAATCTGGATCTTCCCGCCAATCAGGTGAGTGCCTTTATCGGGCCGTCCGGATGCGGAAAATCCACGTTGCTGAAATCCCTCAACCGCATGAATGATCTGGTAGAGGGCTGCCGCATCACCGGTGATATCCGGCTGGATGGGCAGGACATCTACGGGGACATCGACATCAACCTGCTGCGGAAACGGGTGGGCATGGTGTTCCAGAAGGCAAATCCGTTCCCCATGAGCATCTATGACAACATTGCCTATGGCCCCCGTACCCACGGTATCCGCTCCAAGGTGAAGCTGGATGAGATCGTGGAAAAGTCCCTGCGGGATGCCGCCATCTGGGATGAGGTAAAGGATCGCCTGAACAAGAGTGCGCTGGGAATGTCCGGCGGACAGCAGCAGCGTCTTTGCATCGCACGTGCTCTTGCCGTACATCCGGAGGTGCTTCTGATGGATGAGCCGACCAGCGCACTGGATCCAATCTCAACTTCTAAGGTAGAAGACCTTGTCATTTCCCTCAAAAAGGAGTATACTATAATTATCGTGACGCACAACATGCAACAGGCAACTCGTGTCTCCGATCGTACAGCGTTCTTTTTGCTGGGCGAGGTCGTAGAATATTCCGAAACAGAAAAGCTGTTTTCTAATCCGCAGGATAAACGTACCGAGGACTATATTTCGGGGAGGTTCGGATAATGAGAGAGTACTACACCGCACAGCTGGAAACCCTCAATACCAACATGATTCAGATGGGCGCACTTTGCGAGGATGCAATTTCCGCTGCCATTCAGAGTCTGCTGGAGGACGACAGGACAATTGCCAAGAAGGTGACAGACACCGAACTGGAGATCGACCAGATGGAACGGGATATCGAGCGCCAGTGCATGCGCCTTCTGCTCATGCAGCAGCCGGTTGCCACCGATCTTCGGGTGGTGTCCTCGGCGCTGCGTATGATTGCCGATCTGGAGCGCATCGGAGATCAGGCGTTTGATATCGCCGATATCACCAAGTCCGGCTCGTTTCAGGGCTTTTCCGGCAAGGTGCACATCAAGGAGATGGCGAAAGCAGCCATTCACATGGTGACGGACAGCGTGGATTCCTACGTGAAGCAGGATGTACAGCTGGCAAAGCGTGTGACAGAGGAAGATGACGTGGTAGACGAGCTCTTCCTGAAAGTGCGTCGGGAGCTGGTGAAACTGATCCATACCGATCAGAACGCCAGCGAACAGGCGTTGGATCTGCTGATGATCGCAAAGTATCTGGAGCGCATCGGGGATCATGCCGTAAACGTTTCAGAATGGGTGATTTATTCTGTCACCGGAAAGCATATGTAAAGCGCGTAAATCATTGGAACAGGCTCTGACATTCCGGAACAGGTTCTGAATACCGCCATTGAAAAGGAACTCTCTCACCGGTGTTCCTTTTCTGTGTCTTAAAAGAAAGGCAACACAATATGATTTATTTGGTAGAAGACGACGACAGCATTCGGGAACTGGTGATCTATACCCTGCACAGCACCGGAATGGAGGCACAGGGGTTTGCAGTGCCCTCTGCGTTCTGGACGGCGATGGCAGAGCAGGAGCCGGATCTGGTTTTGCTGGACATCATGCTGCCGGAGGAGGACGGTCTGGAAGTCCTGAAAAAGATTCGGAGCAACACGGCAACAAAACATCTGCCGGTGATTATGCTCACCGCAAAGGGTACGGAGTACGATCAGGTCATCGGACTGGACTGCGGTGCAGACGACTATGTGACAAAGCCCTTTGGCATGATGGCGCTGATGGCACGCATCAAGGCGGTGCTGCGCCGTTCGGAAAAGGCAGATGGGGAGAAGATTCTCCAGTTCGGCGACCTTCAGGTCAACCCGAAGCGGCATCTCATCTCCGCCGGCGGAACACAGATCAGCCTGACACTCAAGGAGTTCGAGCTGCTCTGTCTGCTGCTGGAAAATCAGGGCGTCGTCTTTACCCGTGACCAGCTCCTGAACCGCATCTGGGGCTATTCCTTTGACGGAGAAAGCCGTACTGTGGATGTTCACGTGCGCCATCTGCGTCAGAAGCTGGGGGATTGCGGTGCATACATCGAAACCGTGCGGGGTATCGGCTATCGGCTGGGAGATGGCAGCGTATGACCAAGAAGATCTTCCAATCGACCATTACCGTGGTTATCACTATGCTGCTGCTCAGCTTTCTGCTGATTACCGGTGTGCTGTACCAGCACTTCGAACAGATGCAGCTGAATCAGATGCAGTCCATGGCGACCTTTGTCATGCAGGGCGCAGAAGAGGACGGCATGGACTATTTCAAGGACTTGAAAAAAACTGAGGTTCGTGTGACATGGATCGCAGCGGATGGCACAGTGCTGTATGACAACTGTTATGACGCTGCCAAGATGGAAAATCACCGCAACCGGCAGGAAGTACAGGAGGCGCTGACGGCGGAGTCCGGCATAAGCATTCGCCGTTCCTCCACACTGTCGGAACACACTATCTATTATGCCAAGAAGATGCCGGATGGCTCTGTGATGCGTCTTGCCACGGCGCAGAGTTCTGTGTGGTTTCTCATCGGCGGACTGCTGTCGCCGGTACTCTTTATCTTTCTGGCAGCATGCGCTCTCGCAGGCGTTCTTTCCTATCGTGTTTCCAAGAAAATCGTGCGTCCGCTGAGCGAGATCGACCTAAAGCATCCGGAGCAGGTGGACACCTATGAGGAGCTTTCGCCGTTCCTGCAGCGCATCGCCATGCAGAATCAGGAGATCGACGCACAAATGGCGGAGATTCGCAAGCAGCAGCAGGAGTTCTCTATGATTACCGAGAACATGAGCGAGGGACTTCTGGTGGTTGACCGCAACTATCAGCTGCTCTCCTATAACAAGAGTGCCGTGCGGATTTTTGGCATCTCCAATCCGGCAGCCGTGAAAAACGTGCTTGCTGTGAATCGGAGCCAGGAATTTCGGGAGGCGGTGGAAAACGCATGGAAGGGCAGACACACCCAGCAGCGACTTCAGATGGGCGAGCGTATCTATCAGGTCATTGCCAACGCTGTCTCTGATCCGGAGGACACCGAGGATCTTTTGGGCGCAGTGATTCTGGTACTGGATGTGACAGAGCGTGAGGAGCAGGAAAAGTACCGGCGAGAGTTTACTGCCAATGTCTCCCACGAGCTGAAAACGCCGCTGACCTCCATTTCCGGCATTGCGGAGATCATGAAAAACGGCATTGTCCGGCAGGAGGATATTCCCCACTTTGCCGGAAAGGTCTACGACGAATCCCAGCGGCTGATTACGCTGATCGGAGACATCATCCGTCTTTCTCAGCTGGACGAGAACGAAGTGCCGCTGGAGCGGGAACAGGTGGATATGCTGGAGCTGGCACGGGATGTGGTGGACAGCTTGCAGTCTGTGGCACAGCAAAACAGCATTTTGCTGGCGGTGCACGGGACACATGGCGTGGTGTACGGCGTGCGCCGTGTGCTTCATGAGATGGTGTATAACCTGTGCGACAATGCGGTGAAGTATAACCGTGCCGGCGGCCGTGTGTGGGTCTCTGTGACAGCGGAGAAACAAACTGTTTCGGTTTCTGTGCGGGATACAGGCATCGGGATTCCGGATGCTCAGCAGTCCCGTGTCTTTGAACGGTTCTATCGGGTGGATAAGAGTCATTCCAAGGCGGTCGGGGGAACTGGTCTGGGGCTGTCCATTGTAAAGCACGGCGCTGTGCTGCACCATGCGGAGATCACGCTGCACAGCGAGCTGGAAAAGGGAACGGAGATCATCCTGAAGTTTCCGCAGAGCAGCATGTTCGATACGCAAAATGAAAAAAATTGAATTGGCGGAAAAAATACTTGACAATTTCGGCAGATTATGATATAATGTTAGCACTGTCGAAATTGGGGTATAGCCAAGTGGTAAGGCAACGGACTTTGACTCCGTCATTCCGCTGGTTCAAATCCAGCTACTCCAACCATAACCGCACTGCACAAATGATACAATTGTGCAGTGCTTTCTTTTTGGAAAAACGCCGAAAATGCGTGATTTTTTCGGCTTTACCAAGCAAAAATAGCCTGCTGGGGAGCGTTTTCCTGGCAGGCTGTTTGCATTTCTGAAACAACAAAAAAACGATAGGATAAAATAAAACGGTAGGTCG
>NZ_FR897967.1:0-2541 GCF_000437175.1 Ruminococcus sp. CAG:330
TTTCTTGTGAAGACAGGTTCTAACATCTGCAAGATGACGGAGCGATAGAAATCCGCATTTCATGAGTTTTGGAAAAACAACTCCCTTTGGACAGATTCGGGAATCAAAATTCCTGCGTGGAATTTGTGCAAAAAAGCAGTTGACAAGCTTCCGCATTTGTGCTATACTAGATTTTACAAAAGCGTTGAGGGGAACGGCGCATTTCGCCGGAGCTTTTTTCAGAGAACCGCTGTCACCGGCTGAGAGCAGCGGCAAAAAGTCAAGAGATGCGCACACCACTCCCTGAGTCTGCCCAATCCGCAGCGGTCTGTCCCCGTTATCGGACACCACGAGGTGTATGTGCCTTTGGCACGTGCATGAAACAAGGGTGGAACCACGATAGAGTTTTCATCGTCCCTTGCACAGTCCTTTACTGTGTAAGGGACTTTTTGCATTCACTCATTTTGGAAAGGAAGATGGAAGTATGATCAAACTGACATTGAAAGACGGCAGCGTCCGGGAGCTGGAAGCTCCGGCAGCTGCGGCAGAAGTTATCAAGGGCATTGGCATGGGTCTGTACAAGGCTGCATGCTGCGTGAAGCTGGACGGCGAGGTCTGTGACCTGCGCACGGTCATCGACCACGACTGCACCTTTGAAGTCATGACCTTCGACAGCGAAGAAGGTAAGAAAACATTCTGGCACACCGCTTCTCACGTGCTGGCGCAGGCAGTCAAGCACCTGTATCCGGAGGCAAAGCTGGCCATCGGTCCGGCAATCGACAGCGGTTTCTACTACGACTTTGACGTAGAACACCCGTTCAGCCAGGAGGAACTGACCAAGATCGAGGCCGAGATGAAGAAGATCGTCAAGGCAAACGAAAAGCTGGAACAGTTCTATCTGTCGCCGGAAGAGGCTGTGGCAAAGCTGAAAGAAATGGATGAGCCGTACAAGGTGGAGCTGTGCGAGGAGCACGTGGGCAAGGGTGAACCCATCTCGTTCTACCAGCAGGGCGATTTCACAGATCTGTGTGCCGGCCCGCACCTGATGTCCACCGGCACCATCAAGGCATTCAAGCTTCTGTCCTGCACCGGCGCATACTGGAGAGGTTCGGAGAAAAACAAGATGCTGTCCCGTGTCTATGCCATCGCATTCCCCAAGGCTGCCATGCTGGAAGAGCACCTGAACAAGCTGGAGGAAGCCAAGAAGCGTGACCACAACAAGCTGGGCCGGGAACTGGAATATTTCACGACGGTTGACGTGATCGGTCAGGGTCTGCCGGTGCTGCTGCCCAAGGGCGCAAGAGTGGTTCAGCTGCTTCAGCGCTGGGTCGAGGACGTGGAACAGGCACACGGCTGCCTGCTGACCAAGACACCGCTGCTGGCAAAGCGGGAGCTCTACAAGATCTCCGGCCACTGGGATCATTATCTGGACGGCATGTTCGTTCTGGGCGATCCCCACGATGAGACCAAGGACTGCTTCGCCCTGCGCCCCATGACCTGCCCGTTCCAGTATCAGGTTTACCTGAACCGCCAGCGCTCCTACCGTGATCTGCCCATGCGTCTGACAGAAACCTCCACCCTGTTCCGGAACGAGGACTCCGGCGAGATGCACGGTCTGATCCGTGTGCGCCAGTTCACCATTTCCGAGGGTCACTACATCCTGCGTCCGGATCAGCTGGAAGAAGAATTCAAGAACTGCTTGCAGCTGGCAAAGTATTTCCTGGATACCGTCGGACTGCTGGACGACTGCACCTTCCGGTTCTCTCAGTGGGATCCGGCAAATCCGGGCAACAAGTACGAGGGCACGCCGGAGCAGTGGGAAGAGGCACAGCGTGTCATGGGCAACATTCTGGATCATCTGGGCGTGAAGTATGAGATCGGCATCGACGAGGCCGCTTTCTACGGCCCGAAGCTGGACATTCAGTACAAGAACGTATTCGGCAAGGAGGATACGCTGGTTACCATCCAGATTGATATGCTGCTGGCAGAGCGGTTCGGCATGTACTATAAGGACAAGGACGGTCAGAAGAAGCTGCCGTACATCATCCACAGAACCTCGCTGGGCTGCTATGAGCGGACGCTGGCTTACATGATCGAACACTTCGGCGGTGCAATGCCGCTGTGGCTGGCTCCGGAACAGGTTCGTCTGGTGCCCATCGCAGACCGCCATCTGGACTACGCTTACGAGGTCAAGAAGCAGCTGGAAGCTGCGGGGCTGCGTGTTGAGGTGGACGACCGTGCCGAAAAGGTTGGCTACAAGATTCGTCAGGCAACCATGGAGAAGGTTCCGTACATGCTGACCATCGGTGACAAGGAGTGCGACGAAAAGACCGTTGCGGTCCGCAAGCGCACCGGCGAAGATCTGGGCAGCATGCAGATGGAAGATCTCATTGCCATGCTGACCGAGGAAGTCCGCACCAAGAAGAAGTAATCACAAAACACATCTCTGTGCAAATAGAAAAACGTGCTGCTGTACCGATTGCGTACAGCAGCACGTTTTGTTTTCTGTGATTTTAAAAACGAGCCTTAGAACCTGTCTTCACAAGCGTATACAAGTGTCTT
>NZ_FR897968.1:0-520 GCF_000437175.1 Ruminococcus sp. CAG:330
ACCACGACAACCACAACCACGACAACCTCCGCCAAGGAGACGAAGCCGGAGGAGACCACGACCACCACGCAGCCCAAACTCAAGCTCACCGCAGCAGACAATAAAACGGAGTTGCTGGAAAAGGGCGGAAAGCTGCAGCTGACGGCAGACCCGTCGGACGGCGTAACATTCAAATCCAGCAGTGACGAGATTGCGACAGTGGACAGCAGCGGTTTGGTAACCGGTCAAAAGGTTGGCACTGTGACCATCACAGCCCACAAGGACGGCTACGAGGACGCAACCATTCAGCTGACAGTCAAAGATGCGACAAAACGGGTGGATGTTAGCAATGCAGCAGCTGGCAAGAAGATAAAGATCAAGCTTACCGGCGGTGTAGCAAATCAAACTGTAAACGGCTGTTATGGATACAGTTATCAGGATTCTGGTAAGTGGGATTGGCAGCAAATCTACTGGGAACAGACGCTTGACGCAAACGGCAGCGCAGAGTGGGAGTACCCCGTACCGAACGACTTTGGAAATA
>NZ_FR897969.1:0-738 GCF_000437175.1 Ruminococcus sp. CAG:330
ATTCGTTTCCGCTTGCGTCCGTTTTGTCCAAGTCGCTCCACGTGTGCGTCCAGCCGTTGCTGCTGGAAAGTTCTGCCGTTTCCGAAAAGTCTTTATCATAGTCTGTGCCACTTTCCAGCTTTCGCCGAAGCGTGACATTGACTGCGCCGTGTGATGCGCCCGCCTTGTCATTGTCAACCCACTTCTTCTTCACCGAGATCGATGTCTTCTCGATGGTTTTGGTGTTGGTGACGGTGATGGTGGCAGTTTCGCCATTTACCGGTTGCCCATTGTGTGCAATCGAAGATTCCCAACCAGAAATCTCAGGTTCAACCACATAATACGCATATGCCTCATCCAAATCAGAAAATGTTTTCTGCCAGTTGCTTGTAACGTCCAACGTGATATCCTGTACGAATTGATAGTCGCTATTGATGCTTCCATCTTTCGCATAAAAGTCACTCGGAACTCCTGTAACATCTGTTGGCGCAAGAACGGTCGTACCAGTACCCGGTGTAACACCCGTGTAATGAGAAATAATTGCATTATAGAATGCATTGGCAATCTCGCCATATCCCTCTTTTGAAGGATGCACACCGTCATACAATTGCGTGTTCTTATCCACAGCTGCATTGATATCCACAAACTGTACAGTAGAAGTTGCGGTTTCCTTTTGCAATTCCGCTACAACTTCTTGCAACATTGCATTATACGATTTGATCATTTTATTGATCTCATCTTCAAATGCTTGTGCATTTT
>NZ_FR897970.1:0-17563 GCF_000437175.1 Ruminococcus sp. CAG:330
TGTGAGTTGACAAGGGAAACGTAAAAAGGTTGAAAAGGGTGGAAAAGGGTGGAATTGAATTGGAAGGGGTAAAAAGTGGCGAAAATGCGTGATGTTTTGGGTGGAATGAGATAGAATTGGAAAAGTGAACGAAAATTGAAGTGTCAAAAAAATCGCTCGGAAAATGAGGATGTCCTCTGTTTTCCGGGCGATTTCGTTTTGGTGTTTAATTTTTGAGGGCAGCGTTTTACCGGCGTTTGAAAAGTGTTTGAAAGTGTTCAAAACGTCGGAAATACGCTGCTTTTTTGCTTTTGTGGTTTTGAACAGTTTGTTTTAGAAAAAACAAGCATCTTTAATCAAAAAATATTTTTAAGGATAGGAACATAGGAACTGGAACCAAATAGGTTTGGAACAAGTTCCTATCCCTTACTCATTTATCAGTGTTTTTTCTTCCAATTCTTTTAAGTGTTTAAGGTTTCCCTTTGTATAGAGAACCCCATTATAATGCTTTTCTTTTTTGCCGTTTCCAGTCCAGAAAGTATTCGCAAGTTCAAATGCAGCAAACATTGAATCAAAAAATTTTTCCCAATTGTTTGTTTTTGCTGTCTGAGTTTTTAGGCTTGCTATTTTCTTTTTCTTTTCGGTGTATGCACGATCAATAAATCCATTCACGTGACTTTCAAGGTTCTTTGTAATGTTTTTCAAAACATCTGAGGGCTTTTCCGGATGAAAAATATCATATTTCTCATAATCTTTCAAATTTAGTAAGCAATCAAATAAGAAATTCAATCTTCCAAAGAATACAGTTGGATTAGTTGTTCGATTGACAATGGTCTCACTTTCATGCACCTGTTTAAGCAAGTTGTTTATGTAATCGGCATCAAAAGCAGTCAATTTCTTTTTTCCAAACATCGATAATCAATCCTCCATTTTTCCTTTTTTATAACTTTCCTCGAAGTCATATATCATATTCAGAAGTTTGCTGCGTTCTTTTAGTGGAAGGCTTTTTAGGATTTTAGCCAGTTCTTTGGCGAGTTCATCCTCGCTTTCGCTTGAATTTTGGATATTTACTGTACCTGTTGAGTGCTCTCCCATCGCACCGATTGCTGAATTAGTGATATTTTGAACCGGGGCATCATTTCCATAAACCAAATAGTCAATAGAAACGCCAAAAAATTCAGAGATTTCAATAAGATATTTGCGGTACGAATTGCTCTTACCGGATTTCCAATCTGTAAATGCACTCTTTTTCAAGTGAAGATAATCTGTCAATTTCTTCTGGTCTTGCTCTCCAAGTAACTCAACAATTCTATCTAAAATGCTCAAAATTATAACTCCTTTTTTGTTCGTAACGCTGAAAATAAGATTTTTTCGTACTCTAATATTGACAGTACGATATTTTCGGACTATAATATTAGCATACCAATACAACAGGGTATAAAAAGCCTTATGATAATTGTACCACAAAGTAAGGCAAAAGTAAATGAAAAGGAGGAAAAAAATATGGATTCTAAAATCACGACCTATTACACCATGGATTCTAAGGGACTGCATTTCTACTACAAAGTACGGGATGCTCTGATTTTTGGCGGTGAAGGTAGTGTCGGATATTGCACCGCTACAGTAAATGCGACAAAAGAAAGTGCGTGCGAAATTCTTGCATTCTATGCTGTGCAGTCGAGAAATGTTGCTGCATCACTGGATGTGGATTTTACACAACTCGAATCAATTTCCAGAGAAGATTATGAAACTCTGAACCAGAAGGATTAACCCATGAAAGTTATTGTCAAGCGGATCCCATGCAGGAAAAAGCCTGCTCCAGATGCAGCGGAGCAGGCAAAGGCAGATGCTTGCAATGCAAACGTGGTTTGCATTCCGATCGATATGAAACGTATGCTTCACAATGCAAAGCTATCAAAAGGAATTTGAAGGGAGGAGAAAACGTGCCTGCACTTATTATCATATTTCTTGCGGCAATCGGCATTTTTGCTTGCCTGAAATGGGTTAAGTGGAAAATTACAGCACTGACTGTAACTGCATTTGTGGCAGATAAGTTTCGTGAACCAACAGAAAGTGAACGAAAAAAGTATGTCGAATTTGCAGTACGTCATCTGTTTCATCTGCGATAAATTTCAAATATAACCTAGCAGATTCAACAAAGTATTCCAACAACATTTTGAAAGGAGCGATTTTCATGTTACCGAGAATTTTGCACACCTATTACTGTGTGACTACAACCTATTCGCCCACTGGAAAAACTGTCCGTCTGACAACGGTGCAGACCGGCGACAAGCCCAACAGCAGCTATTGTCTGGACGGGAAGCAGAACATCTATCGGGACTACTTCACCCAGCGGCTGATCGCAGAGCAGTTTGCCAAAGCCATGGGAGGCGATGTGACATGGTCGTGACCGAGAATCCCACGGCTTTGCAGATCGCTGCCAGTGCAAGGTTTCACGGAAGGGATGCGGCGAGCATCGGCTATCTGTATGACTGGTATGACGCTATCCCGGAGATGCTGGAACCCAAGGAAGAACTGAAACAACGCATTCTGAAAACCAACGGCGTACACAGGAAGGATGATGAAAAATGACCCCGAAAACATTCGGCAAGCAGCTGCTGGAGATCCGCACCACGCTGGGACTGAGCCAGACGGAGGTTGCAGAGGCGGCAGAGGTATCCCAGAGCTATGTTTGTCAGCTGGAACAGGACAAGTTTGTGCCGAGCATCACGGTGGTGCTGCGGCTGGCAAAGGCACTGCGTGTGCTGGTGGAGCGTCTGCTCCCCACAGAACCGGAATCGAAAAAGCGGAGGTGTGCATCATGAAAATCAAAATCGGAACGGTGATCGAGAATCACCTGATCTATGCCATTTACGGCACGGAGCACTGCATTGCCAGACCGATCCTGCCGGACGGCGAATTCGTGGTCTGGCACATTGATGAGGACGGCAAGGGCGTGTGGGGCGGTTCGTATTTCTCCGATCAGATGGATGCAGAGTGGGAATATGCCAGCCGGTGCTTTCCGTGGTTTTCGGACAATGTGCTGTTTACCGCCAACGAGGACGATGACGAGGTGGAGGAAGCCGATGAAAAGACTGCATGAATGGGGCGGAACACCGTCCAGACGGTCACAAAAGCTGCGAAAAACCGTGCGGCGAATGAAGAACTGCGGCTGTACAGACTGGGCGATCCTCCACGAGATCCGCACCAGCGACTGTTCCAAAGCAGAGCAGGACAGGCTCCTGAAAGAGATGCATATGGAGGTGCATGTGCTGTGAAGGTGATCGAAGATGTGCAAGACAAGTACGGCAACTACTGCATCATTTTCAAAAGCACGAATCTCAGGCTGATCTACGACTGGCTGCACACGCACTACAGCGGAAACGGCTTCAAGTTTGCAATCGTAATTGACCTGAGTATCGACTATGACTATGAAGAGCCGACAGAAACGCTGGTCTACTTCCTGGACGAGATCACCGAAGAAGTGCTGGACTATGCCGGATTGAAGCTTACAAATGCAGATGCAACATAAAAGCCGAAACAGCGGCAGAGAGCCGCTGTCTGCCGGAACTGGTCTACCGGCACTGATGATGGCAGACCGGAAAGGAGGAGCTATGGACTACTTATCAGTAGAAGAAGCAGCAGTCTTGAAAAACTGTTCTGCAAGGTATATCCGAAAACAATGTAAAAACGGTGTTTTACCAGCGGTTCTCCGAGAGCATCCGCAGAACCATAAACCCTGTTATCAGATCCCGGTCTCCGCATTTCCGGAGCCGTTGCAGGCTAGGTACTATCAGCAAAAGCGGCAGGAAATGGGCATGATGCCCACGCCGATTTCGGCGGAAACGAAACCGCAGAAGCCGAAAAAGAGGGCAAAAGCCGTGCGGCAAATGACCATTGAGGACTGCACCGCACAGCAGCGGCAGGAGATCCAGATCTGGACAGCAATTCTGCTGGAATGGCACGCCGGACGCATCCAGTACAGCAAGAAAACCGACTATGACAAGCTGTATGTGGGCAAGTGTCAGCTGGAGCACCCAGACCTACAGGTTTCCACGGGGATCTTGTACCGCAAATGGAACGCCTATCAGGAGCATGATCTCGCCGGTATGCTGGGGATACGGGGCGGCTGGAACAAGCACAGCAGCGGTATTCCCCAGGTCGTGTGGGAGGCGTTTCTGTGGTTCTGGCTGGACGAGAATCAGCCAACTGTCCGAGCCAGCTATCGCAATGTGATCAGCTGGACAGAGGATTTCCACCCGGAGCTGGTGGCTTGTATCCCATCGGAGCGAAGCTTTCGGCGGCGAATCGACAACGATGTGGCAGAGGCAACGAAAATTCTGATGCGTGAGGGCGAAAAGGCGTTTTCTGACCGCTGTATGCCGTACATTATCCGAATGTATGACCAGCTGGAGCCGAATGACGTATGGATCGCCGACAACCACACACTGGATATTCAGTCTCTGGACGAACATGGCACCATTCACCGCCTGTATCTGACGGCATTTCTGGATGCCAAGTCCGGCGTGATCACCGGCTGGAATATTACGGAATCCCCGGATTCCCAGTCCACGATCCTGGCACTGCGGCACGGCATTCTGCGGTTCGGCATCCCGAAAGCGGTGTACTTCGACAACGGTCGGGAGTTTCTCACCCACGATGTGGGCGGAAAAGGACACCGTACCCGAAAATCTGATCAGGATGTCACAGAGCCGCCCACCATTTTACAGCGGCTGGGCATTGAAATGCACAACGCCATTGTACGAAATGCGAAAGCAAAGCCTATTGAACGAACCTTTTACACGGTCAAGAGCCAGTTTTCCAAATCGTTCAGCGGTTTCTGCGGCGGCACGATTCTGGAACGTCCGGAAAGCCTGAAACGGCGAATCAAGAACAAAGCCATACCGCAGGACTACGAGGTCAGAAGCCATCTGGAAACATGGATCGACGGCGAATACAACTTGCAGGAGTACGGCGGCTCTGAGGCAAAGTACCGGGGCATGAGCCGTCTGGATGTCTGGAACGAGGAGATCCGGTCGATCCGCAAGGCGGCGGACGCAGAGCTGAATCTCATGCTGATGCGATCCACCAGAACCCAGAAGATCAAGCGAAACGGCGTGTACATCACCTTTGCCGGGGAAAAGATCTGGTACATGAATCCGGAGGAAACCATTCTGCATCTGGGCGAGGAGGTCTATGTGCGGTATGACCCGGCAGATCTGAAAACTGTCCGGTTGTACAACACCCAAGACCAGTATCTGTTTACCTGGGAGCTGGCGGACAT
Organism: Ruminococcus sp. CAG:330; assembly: GCF_000437175.1. Lineage (NCBI taxonomy): Bacteria > Bacillati > Bacillota > Clostridia > Eubacteriales > Oscillospiraceae > Ruminococcus > Ruminococcus sp. CAG:330. Next base: position 5,264 of record NZ_FR897970.1, read on the forward strand.
CCTGCTGATGGACTATCTGACCTCCAATCCGGAGGAGATCGCCAACGCAGAAATGATGATCCGCCGCACCAAGAAGTTTGTACGGGATCAGGTCAAGGGCATCACCGCCGATCTGACCAACGCACAGCGGATCGATTCCCTGGATGCCACGATCCGGAGAGCCGCCAAGGCAAAGGAAGAACGGTTCCAGATCCGGTATCCCAAGACCATCGAGCCGGTACGAGCCGGAGAAACGGAAGAAGAACACCGCATGGTTTCCGGCAGCGAAATGATCCCGGTCACCATCGACCTGAAAAAAATGCGGCAGAACGCCCAAAGACGAAAGGAAGAATAACACATGGAATACACAGAGCATCAACAGAGCCTGCTCCGCAAGCTGGAGCAGCTGCAAAAGGACGAAGGACTGAGCCTGTCTGCATTGTCTGCCCGTCTGGGCATCTCCAAGGGAGCACTCTCCCAGCTGTTTTCCGGCAGCTATCAGGCAAATCCGCAGAAGATGTTTGCGAAACTGGAAAGCTATTTCGGTGTCAAGGATCAGACCAGGCAGACCTATCAGGAATCCGGCTATGCAGATACCAGCATCTCCACGGAGATCTATGACATTATCGGTGTCTGCCAGATCAAGGGCGGTCTTGCCATTGCTGCCGGAGATGCCGGCATCGGAAAGACCAAGGCAGCACAGCACTTTGTGGCAGAGCACCCGAACAACAGCGTACTGATCACGCTGAATCCCTGTCTGACCAGCATCAAGTCCCTGCTGCGGCTGATCGCCGACCGCATCGGTGCTCCCATGGAACGTTCCAGAGATGCCCTGTGGTATTCCATCCGGCAAAAGCTGAGTGACGGCACGGTGCTGATCTTCGATGAATCCCAGCACCTGCCGCTGAAAACCATTGAGGTGCTGCGGAGCTTCTCTGATGATTTTGCCGATCACGGGCAGACGCTGGGCATCTGTTTCATCGGAAATCTGGAAACGGTGACACGCATCGGCAGCAAGAAGGCAGAGTTCGCACAGATCGCCAACCGCACCAAGCAGAAGAAGCTGTACACCCGTTCCAAGATCCAGCGTGAGGACATTGCCAAGCTGTTCCCCATGCTGAACGGACGGCAAAAGGAAATTGATTTTCTGTTCCGCATCGCCCAGACACCGCAGGCTATCCGTGGCGTGGTCAACCTGTTCTCCAATGCCTATGACAACGAGGATTACAGTTATGAGGGGCTGGTGGCAATGGCAAAGTACATGGATATGGAGGTCTGAGATGAAAAACGGCAAACGCCCCACCAAGGCACAGAAAAAGATCCTGGCGTTCTACGGATTCCATCCGGAGGACTGGCTGATCTCCAAGAACACCAGCACGGAGCTGGTCATTCTCCACCGGTACACAGAACGTACCAGACATATCCCGAAGCATCGGGATACAGAAATCACATAATCCCCCTGAGAGGAGAAACGCTCCTCTCGCCTAATGCAGCCAAGGACGGTGACAAGCCCGTGAAAATGCAGAGTCGGCAATCTATTTACAATTCTTTACAAACGGAGGTATTTCTTATGGCAAAAGCAAAACTGACACTGAAACAGGAGGCAGATATGCTCTCCGCCGTCAACCAGATCAAGGAACTGGAGGCAGCCGGCAAGCAGCTGAAAAAGCAGGCGGACGAGCTGCGTAGTCAGGTCAAGGCGATGATGGACAAGAAGCATCTGGAGGAAATGGACGTGGGCAATTTTACCGTGCGGTATACCACAGTGGTCAGCAGCCGGTTCGACAGCCGTGCATTTCAGGAGACCCACCAGGCACTCTATGACCAGTACTGCGTTGCATCGGAAAGCAAGCGGTTTACCATTTCGTGAGGTGCGGCGATGACGAAGGAACAATGGGAAACCGCAGAGCAGAACCTGCAATCATCTTACCGCATCGTAAAGCTACAGGCAGACGGCTACACGCTGTCTTTGCAGACACAGCGGTACAAGATGCAGCTGTGCATTGCGGTCTATGTTGACGGTAAAATTCAGGGAAAATGGCTGACGGAGGACTGTGAGATCCGCAGAAAGTTCTTCCAGAAGCACAAACACAGTATACTCACCCGAAAGGAGCAGGAAAAGCTGAAACGGGAACGGAAAGCCTTTCGGGAGGCGGTACTTTCCAACAGCGTTTACTACACCTATTCTCCCTACTGGAGTTCTTTCCGTTCTTTGAAACGGCATCTATGCCAGAACTGCACAGACATCGCGTTGTATGAGGAGGTGGAAGCATGAGAAAACCAACAGACACCGGAAACCGCTGCTTCGACCAATTCTGGGCAGCGTATCCCCGAAAGGTGGGCAAGGAGAAAGCCAGACGGGCATTCGAGAAGATCCAGCCCAGCGAGACGGAATTGCAGCAGATGCTGGCGGAGCTGGAACGGCAGCGGAAGGTCTACCACTGGGGCAAAGAGAACTGGAAGTTCATTCCGCATCCTGCCACATGGCTGAATCAGAGAAGATGGGAGGATGAGACCATTGCCGCAGAAGATGACATTCCCGACGATGACCCCTACGGGGCTTTCGTATACTGATCTGATGCAGATGCGTGTGGATGCGTACAATGCACAGCCCGGCACGCTGACCGGCTATGACTGCAAAACGTGCCGCAACAAGGGCATGATCGCAGAGATCCGGGACGGCTATGAGGTCATGTGCTTGTGCAGCTGTATGAAAACCAGAGACACCCTGCGGCGAATCCATGAATCCGGTCTGGAATCCCTGCTCCGCATCTGCACATTTCAGAACTACACCGCAGAGCAGCCATTCCAGCAGCACATTCTCCAATGTGCCAAAGCGTACCTACAGGAACGGCACAGGTGGTTCTATATCGGCGGTCAGACCGGATGCGGCAAGACACACATCTGCACCGCCATTGTGGGCGGCATGATCCGGAACGGTTTTTCGGTGCGGTACATGGTGTGGCGTGAAGCGTCCAATCAGCTGAAAGCTGCTCTGACGGACGGCAGCTATGCCGCACAGATCGCAGCGTACAAGGAAGCCGATGTGCTGTACATAGACGATCTGTTCAAGACCAGCAGCACCGCAGAGGTATCCGGTGCAGATGTGCGTCTGGCATTTGAGATACTGGACTATCGTGCCAGAAATCAGATGCTGACGATCCTCTCCACGGAATGGCTTTTGCCCCAGCTGCGGCAAATTGACGGAGCAATCGGCGGCAGGATCATTCAGATGTCCAAAGGGTATGCGTTTGAGATACGCCCGGACAACCAGAAAGATTATCGGCTGAGGAAGTGAAGCGTATGGCAAAAGGACAAACCCAGACACTGTACAGCCTTGCTGCTGTGCTGGGGCTGGTAGAATCGGGAAACAAGGAAGACCCGTTTCACATGATCGTCTACCGTATCAGCGGCAAGACCTCTGTCCGGGAACTCACCCCACCGGAGGCGGCAGCGGTAGAGGCGGAGCTGCGGCAGCAGCTCCGGGAGCAGCGTCCCAAAAAGAAAACGGCATCCCCGGAGTATCCGGGGAAAATGACAGCCGGACAAAAGGCGTATGCCTGGCGGCTGCTGTATGATCTGGCAAAGCTCTCGCCCTCTGCGGTGCCGGTGGGGGAACGCATGGCAGGCATCGTCCGAAAGGTATTGCAGGAAGCCCCCTGCCCCGGTCATCCGCTGAACTGGGTCAAACGGGAGGACGGGGCGAAACTGATCGAGGCACTGAAACGGTATCTGCGAAACGCAAAGCGAAAGGCGGCGAAAGCACATGACTCTGGATAAACTGACCATGGAACAGCTGCACGGCAGTCAGCTGGAAATTGCGGAGGTCATCGGTATGGAAGCGTACCGGAAGCTGGTCGCCAGCTACGGCGGCAGCAGCATCTATATCAGCAAGGCGGATTCCGTGATGAACGGTCTGAGAGATGCGGAGATCTTCCGCCGGTTTGACGGTTCCAATTATCTGGAACTGGCACACGCATTTAATCTGGCGGAGAACACCATCCGGGACATCATCTACCGCCAGAGCACCGACCGGGAAGCACACCAGATGACGTTCTTCTGAACCCGAAAACTCATTGAAATTCCTGAAAAATCTGCCTTATTTGCAGCACCGTTCTTTTCTGTGCTATCATTACAGTAGAAGTAATGATAGCACTTTTCTTTTGGGGAGGGAGATACAGTGACACAGGAACTGATCCTGTTTATCATCACCACGGTGATCACCGTGATCCTTGGGATCATCGGCTATTTTCTGAAACGCACCATGGATCGCAATGACAAGAACGAAATGGCAGTGCAGGAGCTGCGTGACAATCTGCTGACGCTGTCGGACAAGTACGCCACCAAGGCAGAGATCCGGGAGATCAAGGCATCTATGGAAAAATTGTCGGAGAACATCGACTACATCAAGGAGCACACCACCAAGAACGAGGATTTTATCCGCACCATGGCAAGGCTGGAAAGCAAGATCGACAGCTATTGCAGCAAGTAAGGAGGAACGGCATTGGAGCAGGCAGAAATGATAGAGCGAATCCGGCAGAAGGCATTTTTCAAGAATAACGGCATGGTGCTGAAAGCCGTGAATCTGCTGCGTGACAAGTTTGTTGCATTGACGGACATCCGCTATGCACTGGAACCCAGCATGACTGAGGCGGAATTCCGGGACAGCATCAACTATCTGACGGAATCCGGATATATCCGGCTGCGGCACATGGATTCCAAGGCGTGTACGACACTGGCAGACACGGCAATGGAGCAGCTGGAAGCCAAGGTATCGGCGGACGGTATCAAGATCATTGCCTGTGTCCGCAAGGACGAATGTATTGACGTGTGAGGTGCTGCATGGGACGCAGAAAGCATTCTAAGATCGACAATCTGGAACCGGCAGTCAAAGAGACCGTAGACGAGATGATCAAGACCGGTGCCTATTACCGGGAGATCGTGGACTATATCCAGTCCCACGGCGTGAGCATCTCTCTGGCAGCGGTGGGAAAATATGCGAAAAATCTCATGAGTACGCTGGACGCACTGCGGCTCAGTCAGGAAAACTTCCGGGCGATTATGGAAGAAACCGACCGCTATCCGGATCTGGACATGACAGACGGCATTCTCCGCCTGCTCTGCAATCAGATGCTGGATGCCATCAACAAGCTGCCGGAGGAACGGCTGTCGGAGATCGACTTTGACACCCTGTCCAAAAATGCCGTGGCACTCACCCGTGCAGTGGCGTACAAGAAGAACGTGGACACCAAGACACGGGATCTGCTGGAAAACGGTGCAGAGCAGTTCAAGGATCTGATCTATGAAGCCATGGCGGCAGAACGACCGGATCTCTACAAGGAAGTCAAGAAGTTTATCAAATCCAAAGCCAAGGAGGGAAAGGCATGAGTATGTATGTGGTACAGGTGAAGCCCGGCACAGATCTGCAAGTGGCTGTGCTGCTGCGGAAAAACGGGCATCTGGTACGCTGTCCGCAGCGAACCATGGACATCCGGAAGAACGGGAAATGGAACAGTATCACAGAACCTGTCTTTCCCGGCTATCTGTTTCTGGAGGAAGAAATCGACCGGCAGAAGTATGACAGCGTGGTACAGTCAGACGGCGTGATCGGATTTCTGAAAGTGTCCGGCTGTACGCTGGGCAAGCTGCAGCCCCACGAGGAAGCATATATCCGGTGGCTCTGGAACGGCGGCAAACCCATTGCCCCGTCCCGCATCTATACCACATTGCAGGGGGACAAGATGGTCTTGTCCGGCGTGCTCCGGGAGTATTGGAACAATGTGGTGCGGCTGGATCTCCGGCAGCGGCGTGCCCGTGTGCGGCTCTCCATCTGCGGACATGACTACACGGTCACACTGCCGGTAATCGGCATTTAAGAGCGTGTGTGAAACAAATCAGTATGCCTGTCGCTGCTGTGGTTGATTCGTCCCACAGGGTGCGGTATATGGTATAAAGGCAATACTTCTTGCAGCTCTTTGTGCGGTATTGCCTGAACCCCGAACGGAACTTTTCCAAAAAGATTCCGAATGGCGAAGCATACCCTGTTTAAGAACGTTCAGAGGGCGTTTAGAATCGTTTGAAGATTTTTCTGCGAAAAACAACACCCAAAAAGAATACACGCAATATACGGGCGTACAGCGTCCGTATTTTTTTGACCATTTTTTCTGAAAGGAGTGACTGCAAATGAACAGCCGAAAGAAAAAGAGCATCCACCAGCTGGCGGACGGTATCCTGCAATTTGAGGACAAGCGGAAATCCATTCCGCAAGCGGACTTTACCGATTTGCAGACGTTCCTCTCTGCCTACCTGAATACCCCGGAGCCGAAGAAACGGAAAAAACTGGCGGAGGAATTCCGGAAACGGCACATGGAGCTATACGAGTTCCTGCAAAGCAATCCGGATCTGATCCGGGCAGAAACCAAGATCACCGCCACCCTACAGGCGGCGGCATCCGGAGCAGCCGAAGAAGAGGACAACGGACAGATCACCAATCTGTTTGAGAAATTGCAGGAGGGACTGGCATGATCTATCAGACTTTTTCTCCCAAGCAGATACAAGCCATGCTCTGGTGGGCAATGCCGAAATTCCGGCAGTATGATGCTATCATCTGTGACGGATCTGTCCGTTCCGGCAAGACCATGGCAATGAGCATCGGCTATCTGCTGTGGAGTATGCGGAACTTTGACCATGAGACATTTGCCTTTTGCGGCAAGACCATTGACAGCCTGAAACGCAATGTGGTCACGCCGATCCAGAAGTGGATGGCAGGCGTGATGCAGCCGAAGATCAACCTGTCCAAGAACTATATGGACGTGGAATGGCGGGGGCATCACAACCGCTATTATTTTTTCGGCGGCAAGGACGAGAGCAGCTATGCTCTCATTCAGGGTATCACCCTTGCCGGTGTCCTGCTGGACGAGGTGGCACTGATGCCCCGTTCTTTTGTGGATCAGGCAACGGCGAGATGCTCTGTCACCGGTTCTAAGATCTGGATGAACTGCAACCCGGACGGCAGCGAGGAACACTGGCTGTACAAGGAATGGATTGACAGCGTACACGGGAAAGCCGGCGAAAAGAACCGGCTGCACCTGCATTTCACCATGGAGGACAACCGTGCTCTCTCTGTATCTGTCCGGAAACGGTACGAGCGGATGTATTCCGGTGTGTTCTATGAACGGTATGTACTGGGCAAGTGGGTCATGGCGGACGGTCTGGTGTATCCGCAGTTCCAGAAGCTGCGGCACGTCATTCCGGACACTGTGCCGGATGTGCATTCCGGCGAGTTTTATCTCAGCTGCGACTACGGCACACTGAACCCGACCTCTGTCGGCTTATGGCACCTGTCCGGAGACGGCTATGCCACCCGAATCCGGGAGTACTATTATGATGCCCGAAAAGAGGGACATTCCCGAACAGACGAGGAGCACTACGCTGCACTGGAACAGCTTGCCGGAGATATTGCCCCCTATGTGCGGTATGTGATCGTAGACCCGTCTGCCGCCAGCTTTATTGAATGTATCCGGCGGCACGGGGTATTTCGGGTGCGGAAAGCCAACAACAGCGTTCTGGACGGCATCCGTGACACGTCCACGCTGCTGCAAGCCGGACGCATCCACATCTGTGAAGGCTGTACGGATATTATCCGGGAATTCGGGTTGTACTGCTGGGACAATCAAGCCAAAGGAAAAGATGCTGTGGTCAAGACCAACGACCACGCCATGGACGATATGCGGTATTTCGTCCGGACGGCGATGCAGCGGACGCTGCGGGAATACCGGATGCCGCCGGCAGATGACAACGAGGAGGTGATGCCATGATCGATGCAACCCAGATCGCCGCAGCCATGCAGGTGCCCTGCCTGCTCAGCGGTGACATGATACAGCAGATGCAGCTGTGGGAGGAGTTATATCTGAACCGTGCCGGCTGGATCCGGAACCGCATTCGTTCCTGTCACATTCCGGCGAATATCGCACAGGAGCTGAAACGGCTGACACTGACGGAATTTTCCGCCACGGTACACGATGCGGCAGAACTGGAACAGGCGGTCAGGCGTGTGCTGCCGAAGCTGCGGCGGAAAATGGACTTCGGGCTTGCCATTGGCGGCTTGCTGCTGAAACCTTATTTCACGGCACAGGGCGTTTCGGTGGACATTGTGCCGCAGAACGCCTATCTTCCGGTGAACTACACGGACGATTCCTGCGATGCGGTGGTGTGTCCGGAAGAGATCTCTATTGGCAAGAACTATTACACCCGTCTGGAGCTGCACGTCTATTCCCAGGTGCGGCAGACACATACCATTCAGAACCGCTGTTTCTGTTCTGCCAGTCCGGGAATACTGGGCACAGAGTGCAGTCTGGATGCAGTGCCGCAGTGGGCGGATGTATTGCCGGAAAAGGTGTATGAAAACGTACAGCGTCCGCTGTTTGCCATTTTTCAGACACCGGATTCCAACAACATCGACCCCACTTCACCGCTGGGCGTTTCGGTCTTTGCCGATGCCGTGGACTTTATCCGGGATGCGGATGAGCACTGGGAACGGATTCTGTGGGAACTGGAATCGTCCGAACGTGCCATTGATGCCACCGAGGATCTGTTCCGGTACAAGGACGGCAAGCCGGTATTGCCGAAAGGCAGAGAGCGGATGTTCCGCAGCTATGAGAAAACGGACGGGCAGTCCTTTATCAATACCTTTTCTCCGGAAGTCCGGGACACTGCCTATTTCCATGCGTTCAATCAGATTTTGCGGCGGATCGAGAATGCGGTGGGGCTTTCCTACGGCACACTCTCCGAAGTATCCGATGTGGAGAAAACCGCAGAGGAAGTGCGGAGTTCCAAGCAGCGGAGCTTTTCCAGAGTGAAAGACATTCAGGAGAACCTGCGGAACGCACTGGAGCAGATGCTCTATGGAATGCAGTTCTATCAGGACTACTACCGCAGTCAGAGCAGTCCGCCGGTCAAGGCAACCTTTGCCTTTGGGGACGGTGTGCTGGAAGATCCGGACGTGGAGTATCAGCGGCGTGTGCAGATGGTACGGGACAAGCTATTGCGTCCGGAGCTATTTCTGGCGTGGTACTTCGACTGCTCCGAGGAAAAGGCGGCGAAGATGATGCCGGAGCGGCAGGATGATGGTGGTTTATTTTCCGGTGGTGAGATCTGATGCAGAATTATGAGCCGGATGTGACTCAGCTGCTGGGGCTGTATCAGCAGCTGGAGGACGATATTGTGGCGGACATGGTGCGGCGTATGCTGAAAATGGGTTTTGTGTCGGAAAGTACGGCATATCAGGCGGAGGTGCTGCAATCTGCCGGAATCCTGTACGAGGACATTTTGCAGATGATCGCAGACCGGACAGATGCCAGCGTGGCACAAGTCCGGGCGTTATTTGAAGATGCCGGCGTGAAGACGGTGGACATCGACAACGACACCCACGAGGCTGCCGGAGAAGTTCCGGTGGACATTCGGCAGGACGCAGGCATGAAGCAGGTGCTGGAAGCCGGATACCGGAAAACACTGGGAACCATGCGGAATCTGGTCAGCACCACGGCGAACACCACGCAGACTGCTTTCCTGCAAGCCTGTGACCGGGCGTATATGCAGGTGTCCTCCGGAGCGTTCAGTTATCAGGATGCCATACGCATGGCGGTGCGAAATCTGGCGGACGGCGGAGCGTATGTGACCTATCCCACGGGACACCAAGACCGCATTGATGTTGCGGTGCGGCGGTGTGTGCTGACAGGCGTGGGACAGACTGCGGCGGCAGTGGCGAAGAAACGTGCAGAAGATTCCGGATGCAGGTACATGGAGCTGACAGCACACGGCGGAGCAAGACCGGAGCACGCCAGATGGCAGGGGCAGCTTGTCCAGATACAGGGCAAACGCACCAGGAAGATCATTGACGGGCTGAAAGTGTTCACGCTGGAAGAGATCGGCTATGGGGACGGCAGAGGGTTCAAAGGCTGGAACTGCCGGCACAACTGGCACCCGTATTATCCGGGACTGTCCACGCCGAACTACACACCGGAGGAGATCGCCAGACTGGACGAAAAGAGCATTTCTTACAACGGCGAGAAGTACACAGAGTACGAGATCAGCCAGATGCAGCGGAAAGGCGAGCGGAAGGTCAGAGCACTAAAGCGGCGTGCGGCGGCATTGGACGAAGCGGCAAAGAACACCGATGATCCAGCGTTAAAACAGGGTTTGAACGATGATTTTGCAGCGGTTTCTGTGCGTTTGAAAGATGCGGAAAAAACGCTGAAAGACTTCTGCCGCCAGACCGGACGGCGGAACGATACGTTCCGGTCGCAAGTCAATGGGTTCGGACGGTCTACGGCTCAGAGGGCGGTGCAGGCTGCAAAACGAGTTCAGAATGGCAAAAAAGAATTGACTTCTGGCGGTGACGGTGGTATAATAAAAGAACAGGAACGAATGCAAAGTTCTTCGGATTATGCTGTTCCAAAAGATTTGGTAAAAAGCAGAGAGTTCAGGAGCAAGTTTGATTCCATGGATTCAGATAAAAAGTTACAGCGGCAGTATTATCAGGTTGCTAAGAAAATGTTGAACCATCGTTCAGGCACAAATGGTGAAGACTTGTATTTCTATAATACCAGAACAAAGAAATGGTATTCCTCAACAACAGGAACGCAAGCCGGAACGCCGGACTATACCGAAGAAATCCGCAGAGCGTTGCAAGAATCTGAAAAAGATGAAATCGTTTCGTTCCATAACCACCCACTTGGTATGCCGCCCAGTGCTGGTGATTTGAATGCCGCATTGAAAAACGGGTATCAAAAGGGCTATACAATTGGACATGACGGTACGGTATTTGAATATACAGCACCAATATTTATTATCGATGAAGCGGTGTATAATAAGAGAATCAGTCTACATGCCGAAAAAGGAGATAGCGAATTCCAAGCACAGGTAAACGCACTCCTAGATTTGCAAGAATTTTATAAATTCAAATTTAAGGAGATGAAATCAGATGGATGATGTTGATATCAAAGAAAAAGATGTTGATATGAATGAAATTAGACGAATATGCTCTGAGAACACTATCGAAGAACTAGAAGCAGAATTCGAGAAGTTCAAAAAGGAATTCGTAGAAAAGCACAAGAATGATGAAAGCACCTCAAAATAGCACGTTTTTTGAGATGCAAAACCAAATATAACAAAAAGCATCTCACCTGAGGTGCTTTTTTCTATGCCAGAAAGGAGAATCTATGAAAGAAATGACATTCGGCGGTGCATTGGAAGCACTGAAAGCCGGAAAGAAAGTTGCCAGAACCGGTTGGAACGGCAAAGGAATGTATTTGTACCTTGCTGACGGCAAATTACTGACGCAGGAAATCGGTGACGGAAGTTATCCGTTTACGGACAGCATTGTCATGAAAACCGCAGATAACCGATATTGCATTGGCTGGCTGGCTAGTCAGACCGATATGCTGGCGGAAGATTGGTGCATTGTCAAATAGACTACCAGCGTTTTTGCATAGCGAAAGCAGCATCTCGTAAGAGGTGCTTTTTTCTATGCCAGAAAGGAGCAGTTATGCTTACAATGATTGTTTTGTTAGTCCTCCTCTATGCCATGAACGGAAGTTTTGCCGTTCCCACGGTGTGCTTTGTGCTTTCGTGGATCGGCATTGGATTCGGAGCGTTTGACCTTATTTTGAAACTGTTTCTGAAAGCTTATGAGAAGCATCTCGACTGAGGTGCTTTTTTCATACATTTTATTTTTTTGAAAAGGAGTTATCCCTATGATCGATGAGAAATTTCTGAAAGGCATCGGCATCACCGACAAGGACACCGTGCAGAAGATCACGGAAGCCTATGCCGCAGACATCAAGGCGGAGCAGGACGCTGCCGCCGCCGTGCAGACGCAGCTGGACGAAGCCAGCAAGACCATTCAGTCCTACAAGGACATGGACATTGACGGCATCAAGGCGAGCGTGGCAGACTACAAGCAGAAGCTGGAGCAGTCCGAGGCAGACCGTGCCGCATTCGAGTACCGCACCAAGCTGTCCCAGTATGTCAAGGGATTGCAGCTGAAAAATGATGTGTACGAAAAGTACGTCACCGATCTGCTGACATCCAAGGAACTGAAATTTGACGGTGACAAGCTGATCGGGGCAGACGATGTGGTGCAGCAGTTCCGCACCGCCCATGCAGACGCATTCGCCCCGAACCCCGGCGAGCGTGCGGCTGTTCCCACGTCCGGCAATCTGCCCAGTGCCATGAACGGCGTGGAAGCTGCGTTTTATGGCATGAATCCGAGTTTGAAGAAGTCCTGACCCCTCAGTCAGTGCTACGCACTGCCAGCTCCCC
>NZ_FR897971.1:0-1683 GCF_000437175.1 Ruminococcus sp. CAG:330
AGACACTTGTATACGCTTGTGAAGACAGGTTCTTATTCCTTCACAGCCTCGAAACCGTGTTCCAGATCTGCCAGAATGTCGTCGATGTGCTCTGTGCCGATGGACAGACGGATGGTCGTCGGGGTGATGCCGGCGTGGAGCAGTTCTTCGTCGTTCATCTGGGAGTGTGTGGTCGAACCGGGATGGATGACCAGGGACTTCACGTCTGCCACATTTGCCAGCAGGGAGAACAGTTCCAGCGATTCGGTGAACTTCTGTGCCTGCGCCTTGGTGCCGTTCAGTTCAAACGTAAAGATGGAAGCACCGCCGTTGGGATAGTACTTGTCGTACAGCTCCTTTTCTCTGCCCTCTGCCAGAGACGGGTGGTGCACCTTCTTGACCATGGGGTGATTCTTCAGGAAGTCAACCACCTTCAGGGCGTTCTCCACGTGGCGCTCGACACGCAGGGACAGGGTCTCCAGACCCTGGAGCAGCAGGAACGAGTGGAACGGCGACAGGGTTGCGCCGGTATCACGCATCAGGGTGGTGCGGAGCTTCATCACATAGGCGATGTTGCCGCAAGCCTTGGTGAATACAACGCCGTGGTAGGACGGGTTCGGCTGTGTCAGACCCGGGAACTTGTCGTTCTGCTCCCAGTCGAACTTGCCGCCGTCGACGACAACGCCGCCCATGACAGTGCCGTGGCCGCCGATGAATTTGGTTGCGGAGTGTACCACGATATCTGCGCCGTGATCCAGCGGACGGAACAGGAACGGTGTGGCAAATGTATTGTCCACGATCAGCGGAATGCCGTGTGCGTGTGCCACTGCTGCGATTGCCTCCATGTCTACGACATCAGAGTTGGGGTTGCCCAGCGATTCCACATAGACAGCCTTGGTGTTGGGCTGAATGGCAGCTTCGATGGCAGTAACGTCGTGGGCATCCACGAATGTGGTGTCGATGCCGATTTCCTTGAAGGTGTTGGCGAACAGGTTGTAGGTGCCGCCGTACACGGTCTGAGAGGAAACGACGTGGTCGCCAACGCCGGCGATGTTCCGGATGGCGTAGTCAATGGCAGCGGAACCGGTGGCAGTTGCCAGCGCAGCAGCGCCGTTTTCCAGTGCAGCGATTCTCTTCTCAAAGACATCGGTGGTGGGGTTCATCAGACGGGTGTAGATGTTGCCCGGTTCGGTCAGACCGAAACGGCCTGCTGCCTGTGCAGAGTTTGCAAAGACATAGGAGGTGGTGGCATAAATCGGAACGGCTCTTGCGTCAGTGACCGGATCCGGCTGTTCCTGACCCACGTGGAGCTGCTTGGTTTCAAAGTGGTAATTTTTTTCTTCCATGAAAAAACAATCCTTTCTGTATGTCATGCTGAGGGAATCAAAAAATTCCCCGTTCCTGCTCATTATAACACAATCCCGCCTAGTTCGTCAATAGGAATTGAAAGAAAATCACGCAAATCAAAACAGGATGCCTGCCGGAACGGCTGCGCTGTGTCTTTTGCCTCCCCTGAAAGGGACGGAGAGGGTTTCAATCTGTTTGTAGGGACACGGCGTGCCGTATCTGCCAATTTCACAAAACAAAAATTTGTTTTCGTATCAACGCATATTCCGTTGAAAACGTTCCGCCGGAACGTTTCCAAAATTGTGGCACAGCAAGCGGGATACAGGGCGGAGCGGTCTTGTTCGCTCCGCCCTCGAA
>NZ_FR897972.1:0-3691 GCF_000437175.1 Ruminococcus sp. CAG:330
GCAACCACAACTACTACGAAGGCAACCACAACTACTGCTGAGGCAACCACCACAACTGCAGCTACTACTACCACTGCAGAAAAGACCACCGCTTCTACCGCAGCTACTACTGCTGCAACCACAACTACCACCGAAGCTCCTCTGCCGGCTGGCAAGTCTGTATGGTCCATCGGTAAGATCTGGGCAAACCCGGGCGATGGCTATGAAGACAGCGAAGTAGATGAACTGAACCTGCCGTTCAACATCAGCAACCCGATCAAGTCCTATGGTCTCCAGGGTACTGTTGTCTTCGACAAGGCAACCAGAGAACTGGTTGAGCTGGCTTGGGGCGATGCATCCGCTTCTAGAGGCGACCTGTATAACTTCTCCACCTTCCTGTCGAACCTTGGTTCCTTCAAGACCGATGGTAAGTTCTTCTATGTACTCCAGGCTGGTTTGGCAGCTGCTGAGCCGAATGCTTCTGAGGGTACTGCAGTGAACGTAAGCATTGCAATTCCGGACGAGGCTACTGTAAAGTCCGTTGCAGCTGAAAACGGTCTGACACTCCAGTATGACGCAGAAAAGAACGTTTACTACTATGAGTTCCCTGTAAAGTGGAGCGAAGATGGTACCGATCCGGCTCCGTCTGGCAGCCAGACTGCATACCGCAAGCGCTTCCAGTATCTGGACAGCACTGAGCCGGAGGGCAGAAACGTATTCTCCGACTATGTAACTCTGGAAGATGGTTGGATTCGTGTTATCGTAAGCAAGGATGCAGAAACCACAACCTCTACCACTGAGGCTACCACAACAACAACAACCACCGCAGCTACAACTACCACAACCGCAGAGGTTACTACCACAACCGCAGAGGTTACTACCACAACCGCTGAGGTTACTACCACAACCGCTGAGGTTACTACTACTACAACAACTTCTGCAACAACTACCACCTCTAGCGAAGCAACCACAACCACCTCTGGCGAAGCAACCACAACCACTACCAAGGGCACTGAAGAGGACAAGACCGTCAGCGTTTCTCTGGTAGCAGATGCAAGCTTCTACTTCTCCGTTGACGAGAGACCGTTCAACAATGCAGACCTGCTGAAGGCTACTCTGAGCGATGGCTCCGATGTTACAAACGACATCACATTCGAGTGCAAGACTCCGGCTGAACTGTACGAGAAGGAAGGCAAGGCATATTGTGTTGTTGAGATGACTCCGTACTACAACGGCGAGGCTCTGGCAGACGCTCCGAAGCCGAAGGTTTACATCGGCATCAAGGGTGACGCACAGCTGGATGGCGACGTAGATATGGATGACTCCTTCGAAGTACTCCAGTACTATTCTTACAGCGCAGCAGGCCGCTTCCCGACTCTGACTGACGGCAAGGATGCAAACCTGGAGAAGCTGGCTTACTTCCTGTCTGATATCGACACCGAGTCTAAGCTTGGTAAGAACGAGGGCGACACTGCTCTGTCCATGGACGATGCATTCAACATCCTCCAGTATGTTTCTTACAGAGCTGCTGGCAGAAACATGACTTGGCCGGATGTTGTTCCGTCCCTGAAGACCCTGAAGGGCTCCATCTGGGCTGAATAAGCAACACATGCCAAAGGGCATTCGACAAAATTAAAGTGACATCCGCCGCATAAGCGGCAAACCGGTACGGTGAAGTTCACCGTGCCGGTTTTTGTTTTCTCCGCCGAAAAAAGTTTGCCTTGACAAACTCCGGAATGGCATGATATACTGGATGCATAGAATAAAAGCAGGCTGTGAAACGACTGTCGCAGCCTGCTTTTGCATGTGCCTATTGGCACCGGGAGAAAGGAAACTTTGGAATATGGGAATTGTGGAACTGCTTCTGACGGCGATTGCGCTGTCCATGGATGCCTTTGCGGTGTCTGTCTGTAAGGGGCTTGGCATGCGCCGGATGCGCTATGACCAGGCACTTGTCATCAGCCTATACTTCGGCGTGTTTCAGGCATTGATGCCGCTGATCGGCTGGCTGCTGGGAACGTCATTCTCCCGTTACATTCAGGCGTTTGACCACTGGATCGCATTTGTGCTGCTGGCGTTTCTCGGCGGCAAGATGCTGTGGGATGTCTTTCACGAAAAAGAGGACGGGGAACAGGAGTCGGCGGAGCGCAGGCTGGATCATCGGGAACTCTTCATGCTGGCAATCGCCACGTCCATTGATGCGCTGGCGGTGGGAATTGCCTTTGCCTGTCTGGACGTCAACATCTGGAGCTCCATCTCCATCATCGGCGTGACGACACTGGTCATTTCCTTTGCCGGCGTGTGGATCGGCAACCGGTTCGGCAACCGCTTTCAGAAAAAGGCGGAGATCGCCGGCGGACTGGTGCTGATTCTCATCGGCGTGAAGATTCTGGCGGAACATCTCATCGAACATCAGTAACCAATACAAACGGGAATCCCGCAGCAGCGCAGGATTCCCGTTCTTTTTTCCGGATTTTACAATGCGGTATTTTTTTCTACAACTTCGAAAAAACTGTTGACTTTTTTAGATGATTGTGATATAATTGATGTATAAATCATGTAAGCTAGACTGCTGTCGAGAGGAGTGCGGAGTCATGGGGCAGGAAGAGAAAGAGCAAAAGTGGCGGAGCCGGTGGATCTTTATTCTATGTCTGGTGCTGGCGCTGCTGGTTGCCGGTGCGACCATTGCGCTGCATCAGTCCAAGTACTTCGGCTCCGGAGAACTTCACGCTGTGGAGGTCGTGCGGCAGCTCAGCGGAAATAATCTGGTGTCCGCCGTGGATAACAGCGAGCAGATCTCCGAGCGGGAGAAGCTGTTCCAGACGAAGCAGGCGGACGGCAGGGACATTGCTGCGTGGCTGACCATCCCAAAGACAGGCATTGACTATCCGGTGATGCATGCGCAGGACCGCTCCTATTATCTGGAGCACAATATGGATCAGCAGGTGGATGTCTACGGCACGCCGTTTCTGGATCCGGACAATGCGCCGGACTTCTCCGATGCGTTCTCGCTGGTGCACGCCATCAATATGAACAACGGCACCATGTTCGGGTCGCTGCGGTCGTTTCGGGAGGAGAAGCAGTTCAGCGAGATTCCGCAGGGCATTCTGGTCATGTCGGACGGTGTGCATCGGGTGACGTTTTTCTGCTGCGCTGTGCTAAACGATACCGTGCAGAATCTCCTGCGGGACGAGCTGGCACAGCAGTCCGATGTCCGGCAGTTCGCCGAGGCGCTGAAGGATGCGGCGGAACAGTGGCGTGACGTGGAGCTGGCGGAGGATGACTGCCTCATCGCACTGGCATCCTGCGATGTCTCCGGCGACTGGTCGGAGTCTGCCACTGTTCTGATCGGAAGAATTGAAAAGGTGGAGGAAACGTCGGAGTAAGGAATGCTCCATCGTTCCGGTCAAATGGCAAGATGCAAACTTGTAGGGACACGGCGTGCCGTGTCCGATTCGTTTTCCCGAAACAAAAATGGGGGAACAGCTTTTCGAGGGCGGAGCGAACAAGACCGCTCCGCCCTGTGTTCCGTTTGCTGTTTTTTGATTTTGGAAACGTTCCGGTGGAACGTTTCCAACGGACTTCCCTTTGCTGAAACTGGCGGACACGGCACGCCGTGTCCCTACAAAAGCAGACAACAAAAAATATCGTGCGGAAACGAAAAGATTCTGAAAAGCTGTCCCCGAAAAGGCTGCTCCAGCTGAGCGCAGCT
>NZ_FR897973.1:0-2976 GCF_000437175.1 Ruminococcus sp. CAG:330
GCTCTGTGTCCAGTAGCCCGGTGCCACGCTGGTGGAGGAGCCGAATGCGCCCTGCCACTTGCCGATCTCGCCGGACTTTGCGGTGATGTTTACTGCGACCTTGGTAACCTTGTCGCTGGGCTTTACGCCCAGATCCTTCCAAGCCCAGCCGATCATACGATCAGTAGCCGGCAGCTTGTCATAATCTACAGCCTGGTTCAGGTTCTTGGAGTAGGTTGCACCGCCGGACGATGTGCTGCTCGACTGTGTGGTAGCCTGAGTTGCCTGAGTTGCCTTGGTGGTAGTTGTGGTTGCACGAGTGGTGGAGGCGGTGGTTGCCTGTGTTGCCTCGGTGGTAACTACAGCAGAACCGTTGACACCCTCGATAGTAGCGTCGATAGAACCGGTCTTATAAATAGAGTACAGACCTGCTGCTGCGCCGACAATACCTGCATTGTAGTCCAGCGCAACTTCGTTTGCCTCATAATCGTTGACCGAGTCGGTGTAAGTAAAGTTTGCATCTGCCGGACCGCCGACCAGTGCGCCGACCAGTGTGTGGCCGTTTGCGCTATAGCCGGTCTGCTTCTTCATCTCGTCAAAGCTGCTGTAGCCGGAAGCTGCTCTGTGATGCGGATACTTTGCGGAGTTGGAGTCCATGCCAACGACAAAGTTGACGTTCTTGGGGTTGTTGCCCAGGATCATTGCCATCTGTGCCTTGCACCAGCCGGAATAATCCTTTCCGCTCTGTGCGGAATACTTGGAGGTAACCAATGCAGCCAGCTGCATGGTGGTGTTATACCGTGCGCTGCCCCAGGAAGCTTCGCAGTAGTACTGGCTCTCGCTGGTGCACTTGCCGTTCAGGTAAGTGGTGACCTTGGACCAGTCAGAACCGCTGCCGGTGATCTCACTCTGGAGAATGGCAGCACCCAGGCTGACATTGTTCCAGCTCATGGGGGAATATACGCCCCACTGGCAGCCGGACTGTCCGGACTTGCCGGCGTTTGAGGCATTCATAAAGGTGTTCAGGAATGTCTTATAGGAGCTGTCGCCGGTTGCCAGATACAGCCAGCCAGCTGCCCATGCCTGATCGTCATAATAGTCATAGGAGCCGTAGAAGTTGCCAGCCGCCGGGCACTCTGCCTTATTGGTGCGGATGGAATAGTTGTACAGTGCCTTTGCATAGGTCAGATCTTCCTCGTTGCCGAAGTTGACATAGTTTGCTGCCAGTGCTGCGGCATATTCTGCTGCGATGTCGCTGGCATCATCCGAAGTCCAGTATGCGGTACGCAGGCTCTGGTCGGTCTGAGATTCCGGAGAGCACCAGACATCGTGGTCTTCCTGACCCTTGCCCACCTGATAGCATAAGCTGGAAACGTCATTGCCGTTCAGCTTTGTGCTCGCCTTAAAGAAGTCGCAGAAACGGTCTGTGAGCGCCTTCAGGTGTGCTGTCTGTCCCAGTGCGTCGTAGCTGTCCTTATACTCATAGTAGCCCCAGCCCAGTGTGGAAGCGGTGTAGCCTGCCGGCAGACCAAACTTTACGTGGTCGCCTGCATCGTGGTAACCGCCGTCCACCTCATCGGCAGTGTGGCAGTTATCTCTCCATGTGAACTGCGAAGCACTTCCCACATCGCTGCCGCACATATTTCCATCATAGAAATACATGGTGTACTGCAGCAGCTTTGCATAGTTGTCATAGGATGCAGCCGATGCGGTCAGCGTCTGCACCTGCATTCCCACTGCAGAGAGTGCCGTCGTTCCGGTCAGCAACGTTGCGGCACTTGCAACACAGGCAAGCACCCGTTTACCGAGCCCAATTTTCTTCATAAAAATACTCCTTTCGCAAAAAACGAATCCGATTTGTCCTGTCCGTTCCAGGGATCGGATGCGCCGCCTGTTTTTCCGGCTTTTGCCAAAATCCAAGCAGCTTTCAGTCCTTTCCGCATCCGGACACGATCCAATACTCATTTTATCACATTGGTGAAAAAAATGCAATATTTTTTTCTTTTCACATCGAATTTCTATGGAAACCAGACAAACCGCACCTGCCGTTTTTGTGCAGTTTGATAAATTTTTCCAGAGTTTCCGGTTTTTTCTGATGAAATGGTGCTCTAGAGCCGTGTCTGCACCTGCCGCAGCTGCATCTCCAGCTGCTTCCAGTCCGGCAGTTCCTGTGCCACAAACCCGTAGAAGTTCCCGGAGTGATCGGCGTAGAGGAAGTGGGTGAATTCGTGCATCACCACGTATTCAATGCAGCGCACCGGTGCTGCCAGCAGGCGGGTGTTGAATGTGAGGATTCCCCGCTGCGGCCGGCAGTTTCCCCACTGGGACACCATGGCACGGAAGCGGATCTCCGGAAAGGCGATATCGTGGGGTGCAAAGACGGGATAGACTGCGCGGCAGAGATTCCGCACCGCTTTTTCACAGGAGCGCTCCCACCAGTCGTCGAACGTCTTTTTGCGAAGTGCCTCCTGCTCCGGCTGGCGCACCAGCAGGCGGATGGTCTCTCCCTGCACCTGTACGCTGTCCCGGCTGCCCTGCTCCACCGACAGACGGCAGTATTTTCCCAGATACAGCACCGTTTCGCCGGCGGTGTAGTGGATGGGGTACTGCGGCGGCTGTTCCGAGACAGTATCATACCGGCGCAGTGTCTGCAAAATCCGCTCCCCATGCTGCTGCAAAATCTGCTCCACCAGCGCCAGCGGCGCATCTTTTGGCGCAGAAACCAGCAATCCCGTTTCCGGGCGCAGCCGCAGATTGACATTTTTCACTGCCTTGCGCTCCAACGTATAGGAAATTTGCGTTCCGCCGAGGCAGATGCTCCGCTGTTCTTTCATGGAAACCATTCCTTTCTGGAATACTTGACAGATTCCGCAATTCATTGTAGCATAGAAGCGCTGTCGGGTTTTGCTTACAGTTCACAATTCAAGATCGGGAATGATGTTCTCCCCTGGGATTCCAAAACCGCTGTTTCGCTGATGACGTCTGCTTTTTTACGCA
>NZ_FR897974.1:0-2399 GCF_000437175.1 Ruminococcus sp. CAG:330
TGATTTTGAAAACATTCCGGTGGAATGTTTTCAACGGGAATTTCCATGACAAACAGATAAGAAAAATAAGGCTCCCCTGAAAGGGGAGCTGGCAGTGCGCAGCACTGACTGAGGGGTTCTAACATTGCAATTTTTCTTTGTCTTGATTTTGCAACGAAATTGACCCCTCCGAGCGGCTTTGCCGCCCACCTCCCCTTTCAGGGGAGGCTTATATTCTTCATCTTTTTGTTTTGCCACATGTTTTTTCTATCATTTTCCGTAGGGACAGGTTGCGCCGTGTCCGTCGATTTCGGCAAAGGGAAATCCCGTTGGAAACGTTCCACCGGAACGTTTCCAAAATCACATAACAGCAAACGGCAAACAGGGCGGAGCGGTCTTGTTCGCTCCGCCCTCGAAAAGCTGTCGCTTTTCTCACCCACCTTCCCCGTGCGCCAAAAGCATGGCGCAGGGAATTTCGCTGTCTGCGGACAGCGACTTAGAGGGACGTGCCCTCTAAGAACACCTCGCCAGCTGCGCTCAGCTGGAGCAGCCTTTTCGGGGCAACGGTTCTGAAATCGTTTTGTTCCTGCACGATGGTTTTTGTGTTTGCTCTTGCAGTTTTCCCGCTTATCCCTGCAAAACCGCATCAAAAAAGAGCACTTCATTTCGAAGTGCTCTCTCAAAATCACACGGAACAGCGCAGCTTTTACGCTTCCTCATGCGCCGATTCCCGGAAAATCGCCGGATCATATTCGATATGGTTCTTGTCGTAGTAGTCCTTGACGGCAGCCTTGATGGCCTCCTCCGCCAGCACGGAACAGTGCATCTTGTGCGCCGGCAGCCCGTCCAGTGCCTCTGCAACGGCACGGTTGGTCAGCGTCAGCGCCTCCGAGATGGGCTTTCCGGCGATCATTTCCGTTGCCATGGAGCTGGACGCAATGGCAGAACCGCAGCCGAAGGTCTCGAACTTCACGTCGGTGATGATGTCATTGTCCACCTTGAGGTAGATCTTCATGATGTCGCCGCACTTGGCGTTGCCCACCTCGCCGATGCCGTCCGCATCCTCGATCACGCCCACGTTTCTGGGGTTCATAAAGTGATCCATGACCTTTTCACTGTATAACATAGCTTCTTCTCCCTTCCTGCAAATCCCGCCATACCGGCGACATGCTGCGCAGATACGCCACAACCTGGGGGATGGTTTCGATCAGATAGTCGATTTCTTCCGGTGTGTTCTCCGCCGACAGCGACAGCCGCAGAGAGCCGTGGGCGATCTCGTGGGGTCTGCCGATGGCGAGCAGCACGTGGCTGGGATCCAGCGAACCGGATGTGCACGCCGAGCCGGAGGAGGCGCAGATGCCCTTAGCATCCAGCAGCAGCAGCAGCGACTCTCCCTCAATGCCCTCAAAGCAGAAGTGGACGTTCCCCGGCAGGCGCCGGGTGCGCTCGCCGTTGAGGATGCTGTGGGGAATGGTGCGCAGTCCCTCGATGAGCTTGTCCCGCAGTCCGGTGAGATAGGCGGTGTGTTCCGGCAGCGCAGCACAGGCCTCCCTGAGCGCCGCCGCCATGCCCACGATCGCCGGCAGATTCTCCGTGCCGGCACGCCTGCCCCGCTCCTGCGCACCGCCGCAGATCAGACTCCGCAGCGGAATGCCCTTGCGGACGTAGAGCGCACCCACCCCACGGGGACCGTGGAATTTGTGGCCGGACAGAGAAAGCATGTCGATGTTCTGCTCCCGCACGTGAATCGGCACGTGTCCCGCTGCCTGCACCGCATCGGTGTGGAACGGCACGCCGTGCTTGCGGCAGACGGCGCCGATCTCGGCGATCGGCTCAATGGTGCCGATCTCGTTGTTGGCGTACATCACACTCACCAGACAGGTGTCCGGCTGAATGGCAGCCTCCACCTCCTCCGGCGTGATGCGTCCGGTTTCGTGCACATCCAGCAGGGTGACGGTGAAGCCCTCCTCCTTCAGCTGTTCCAGTGTGTGCAGAACGGCGTGGTGCTCAAAAGCGGTGGAAACGATGTGCTTCTTTCCCTTTCGTGCCCCCGCCCATGCAGCAGAGCGAAGCGCCTGATTGTCGGCCTCGCTGCCACCGGAGGTGAAGTAGATCTCCCGTGCCTCACAGCCCAGACAGTCCGCCATGTCCTGCCGTGCCTGAAGCAGCACCTCAGCGGCGGCCTGTCCCACATGGTGCAGGCTGGACGGATTCCCGTAGAATTGTTCAAAGCACGGCAGCATGGCATCCAGAGCCGTGCGGCTGGGCTTGGTGGTGGCGGCGTTGTCGGCGTAAACTTGCATGCAGTATCCTCCTTTCGAACAAAACCGCCCTCCGGGAGGACGGTTTGCTGCGTTTATCTGCGATTGTCCCGAAGCAGGTTTTTAGAGCTTGTGTTCGTAGGAAATATATGCGGATTT
>NZ_FR897975.1:0-6603 GCF_000437175.1 Ruminococcus sp. CAG:330
AGACGTAGATAGACGCCTATGAACACGAGCTCTTATATCAGCTGCATACTCTTCAGCACGAACAGCCACATGGTCAGCGTCAGCGCACTGAGCAGCGTGGTCAGCATCACGGCGCAGGCGGTAATCGTTCCGTCGTGTCCCATGTTCTTCGCCATGACAAAACAGCTTCCCGTCACGGCGCTGCCCAGCATTACAAGAATCGCCACCAGCTTTTCCTCCCGAAATCCCAGCAGCACTGCAACCGGCAGGAAAATCGCACAAAACGCCAGCAGCTTCATCACAGAGATTCCCACCGTCACCGGCAGTTTTCCCTTGGCACTGCGCACATGAAATGATGCCCCCAGCGCAATGAGCGAGAGCGGTGTCGCCATGTTGCCCAGATAAGAAACAGATTTTGCCAGAATCACCGGCTGGGGAATCTTCAGCACCGACCAGAGCAGCCCCACCACAATGCCCAGAATGATGGGGTTGGTCAGCACATTTTTCACAGTGCGCACTGCCAGCTGCTTCCGGCTCACGCTCCCGCTCTCCTGCACCGTCGCTGTGAGTGAGAGCACGATCACCGCTGCTACATTATAAAGCGGTACCGTTCCCACGATCATCAGTGCTGCCATGGTCGCCTCACCATAGATGTTCTTGACAAAGGCGATGCCCAGAATCGCCGCACTGCTGCGGTATGCCGCCTGAATGATCTCGCCCCGCTCTGCATGGTCTTTATGCAGTAGCGAGAAGAGAAAGGCAATGCCGATGCTGCACGCCGTGGCAAAGAAGCAGAAGAGCACGAACCTAGTGTCCCATACTTTCTGGAAATCCGCCGTGGACAAGTCCATAAACAGCAGCGCCGGAAGCAGCGCCCGAAACACAAACTGATTGACCTTCTGCGTGGTGTGCTCGTCCAGAAGTCCCGCCTTCTGCATGCACCAGCCGAACACCATCATGAGGAAGACCGGCACAGTGGCATTCAGGCTGAAAATTAGATTACTCGTCACATCCTGCACCAAAACCACCCGTCTTTCCTCAGGAGAGCACGCCAAACACTGCCGTGCGCAGCCGCCGTACAATGTCGCTGTTGCTGCCGTTGCACGCCTGAATCAGATAGATCAGCACAGTGCCGTCCGACGGAGAAACGCAGAAATACGGCCCCGTCCAGCCATCCCAGCCGAACTCCCCTGCCGGCACATTGCTGCGGCAGGCAATGGGATTCTCCAGCACACGCATGAGGTTGCCGTAAGAATAACCCGTGAGCTGCGGCCAGTCGATGTTCGCTTTTTGTGCCGCCGTCATCTGCGGCGTCGTCAGATACCGCCAGGTATGTTCGCCCATGAGGTGTGCCCCGCTCGCCTTGTGCACACCCTTTCCCGCCAGCATGTTGGCAAACTGCGCATAGTCATGCAGCGTGGAAACCAGTCCGGCACCGCCGGAAAAAAACGCCGGCTTTTTGCGATAGTCGGTCATGCCCATATGAGGATCCGGCTCCACCGCAAGCGCCTGCTTCTCATCATTCCACAGATAGAGCTGCGCCAGACGGGAGCGGTTTTCCGCAGGAATCCAGAAGTCTGTTTCAGTCATGCCCAGCGGCGCAAAGATCAGTTCTCGATACAGCTCGTCCAGCGGTTTGTCTGCGGCACGCTCCAGCACAGCACCCAGAATATCGGCGGAAGCGCCATAATACCACTTCTCTCCCGGCTGGAACAGCAGCGGAACTTCTGCGCCGACCCGTGCAGCGAACTCCTGCGTATCCACCGGATGGTCGGTGTCCAGTCGGCGGCTGATCTCGTCATAGAACCGGCTCATCTGCTGCAGGGACTCGCTGCCCCACCCCGGATACGGAATGCCGGAGGTCATGTTCAGCAGGTGCTGGATGGTGATTTCCTCCTGCGCCGGCACCAGTGTGCCGTCCTGTTCCACCAGCTTGTCCCGAAACGACGGGATATACCAGTGCACCGGATCCCGCAGCTCCAGAACGCCCTGTTCCCACAGCATCATGGTCGCCACAGCCGTCACCGGTTTGGTCATGGAAAAGATCCGGAACAGTGCATCCGTCTGCATAGCACGCCCGCTCTCCCTGTCCGCCAGTCCGTATGCCTCGCAGAGCAGCTCCTCCTGATTCTGATAAACGCCAACGCAGGCACCTGCGATCTGTCCCTGCGCAATGCCACGCTCCACAATCGTCGAAACACGGCGAGATAATTCCTCTTGATTCACAAGCAACGTCCTCCCAAGCAATCAAATAACAAAAAATCCGTATCAACCACGTGATACGGATCTCTTGGTGAGACATGAGGGATTTGAACCCTCGACCCTACGCTTAAAAGGCGTATGCTCTACCGACTGAGCTAATGTCTCATATTATCATATTGCCGCAGAATTACAAGCAACGTAGATTATTATACCATATCCCTGCCGGAATGTCAAGCATTTTTTTCAAAAACCAACCTTTTTAGCTATTAGTTATATTTATATTGTGATAAGCAAAACTAATATTGCGAAAAATTCATAAAACATAGATTGACAAAAAACGCCAAATACCATATAATAGAAGCCAGCAAGACGGAGCGCTTCAAAAAAATGCGCATTCCCTTGCAAATTTAAAAATATCCAATCGTTCTTTCAGAAAGAAGCGACTGGGAAGGAAGTGTTTTTACCATGAAGGATTCAGGAATTATGCGTCGGGTAGACAGTCTGGGACGCTTTGTCCTGCCGAAGGAACTGCGCCGTCAGCTCCAGATCGACTGTAACGACTATTTGCAGATCTACACCGAGGGTGAGAAGATCATCATTCAGAAGGCACAGTGCTGCTGTGCGCTTTGCTCCAGAACCGACGATCTGATCGACTTCAATGACAAGAAGATCTGCAAGTCCTGCATCACGCTGATCAAAGATTACCTTTGATTTCCATCATTCACAAGATGGCTGCCGGAAAACAAACGAAACAATCAGCACTCCGAAGTACTTCGAAGTGCTTTTTTCGTTTTCGAAGCACTGTTTCAATTTTCTTTTTCACTGCATTTTTTGAAATTAGCAAATGAAAATAAAGTAAAATAAAAAAAAACTTTATTTTATTCGAAATCAGCAAAATTCAAGAAAAAATAATTGACAACCGAAGAAAGCTGTGGTATAATAAATAACGTTGTGAGACACAACACAGCAAACCACAAAATCAAATGTGCCCATAGCTCAGCTGGATAGAGTGACTGGCTACGAACCAGTAGGTCGGGGGTTCGAATCCCTCTGGGCACGCCAAGTATTTCTTTGATCGGAAATGCGGATCAATCCCCGTGTTACAACTTATGTAGCATGGGTTTTTTTCTACCCATTTTTTCGGAAGCCGTGGAAAAAATCCCGTGCCGTCTGCATAGGATAAACACAAAAAAGACCGCAGCCGGAAAATTACTTCCAGCCACGGTCTTTCCAAAAAGATTGGTGCCGACAGTGGGACTTGAACCCACACACAGTTGCCTGCAACAGATTTTGAGTCTGTCTCGTCTGCCAATTCCGACATGTCGGCGACAACATCATGTATTATACCACAACCCGACGGATTTGTCAAGTGTTTTTTTGCAAAAGGAGGAAATTTTTTTGGAACTCACCATATGCATGAACGGATTCGGGCAGATGTTCGGTGTCCCGAACGCTGTCGTAGACCAATACCTCAAGCTTGCGACTCCCTCACAGCTAAAAGTGCTGCTGTATCTGCTCCGGAACAGCGGCAGGCAGGTGGACACCGCAGAGCTTGCACAGGCGCTGACGATCTCCGGGGAGCTTGCGGAGGAGGCAGTGCTGTTCTGGCAGCAGACAGAGTTGTTTGCCCCCACGCAGGAGTCGCACACCAAGGAAAAAGCGGAGTCCAAGTCCCACGCACGCCGCACCAACCAGATCGTTCCCCTCTCCAGCGCCAGAAATGTGGAGCTGAGTCCGGTGGAGATCGCCACCGCACTGAAAGACTCGGACGACCTCAGAACGCTGTTCCACATTGCGGAGCAGCAGCTGGGCAGACCGCTGCGCTACGTGGAGCAGAAATCGCTGGTGTGGATGCACGACTATAACAACATCGGCAATGAGATCATTTTGACAGTGCTGACCTATTGTAAAGACAAGCTCGACAAGCCCAGCGTCTCCTATGCTGAGACCGTCGCCACCGCCTGGTGGAACGACGGCATCCAGACGCTTCCTCAGGTTTCGGAGGTCATCAAAGAGGCGGAGCATCGCCGCACCTTCACCGGCCATATCCAAAAGACTTTCGAGATGCGCCGTATGCCAACCCCCAAGCAGCAGGAGTTCATTGACGCATGGCAGGAGCAGAATATTCCCATAGAGCTGATTACATACGCCTATGAGAAAAATATCGAGAACATCGAGAAACTCTCCTTCCCCTACATCAATGGTGTGCTGACAAGATGGATGGAGGCGGGATACCGCACCCGTGAGGACGTGGATAAGTACGACCGTCCGGCAGATGCCGGCGATCCGAAGTCCCCCCGCAGCGGCAAGGGAAAAGCCGCCGCTTCCGAGAGCGGCAATGCACAGGCATACATGTCCCTCGTTTGCAATCCGGACGAATGAGTGTTTTTCAAGGAGTTGAATAAAAATGAGTATGAAAGAAGAACAGATCCAGCGTGCTCTGCAAATCATCTCACAGCGGCGCATCACCGCAAAACAGCAGAACGAGGAGCGCATGCAGGAGATCGAAACACGCATCCCTGCAATCTCAGAGATCAATATGCAGCTTGCCCGCACCAGCATGGAAGTCATGCGGATCATCCGTGACGGCGGTGACACCCGTCCCAAAATTGAGGCGCTGCAAAAGCAGAACCTACAGGCGCACCAGATGGTGCAAAAGCTTCTGACGCAGAACGGTTATCCGGCGGACTATCTGGAGATCCATTACACCTGCGAAAAGTGTCAGGACACCGGCTATTGCCGCACCAAGTTCTGCACCTGTCTGACTTCCCTCGCCGCCAAACTCGCTACAGAGGAGCTGAACCGCAGCGCACAGTTTGAGCTGTCCAGCTTCTCCACGTTCTCCCTGAAATACTACAGCAACCAGCGCACTGCCGCCGGCGGAAGCTGCTACGCCGCCATGGAACGGGTATTCCTGTTCTGTCAGGAGTATGCCAACCAGTTTACCTCGGAATCCCCCAGCATCCTCATGTTCGGCAAGACAGGGCTTGGCAAGACGCACCTCTCCCTTGCCATCGCCAACGTCGTCCTGCAAAAAGGCTACAGCGTCCTGTATGACTCCGCCATCAATTTCCTGCGGCAGGTGGAGAAGGAGCACTTCGGCAGAGGCGACGGAAATACCGACACGCTGGACCTGCTCCTGTCCTGCGACCTGCTCATCATAGACGATCTGGGGACAGAATTCCACACCCAGTTCTACCAGTCCATGGTGTACAACATCATCAACACCCGTATGAACCGGAAAAAGCCCACCATCATCAGCACCAATCTGGACTACGACGGCATCTCCCGCCAGTACGACGAGCGTGTCGCCTCCCGCCTGTTCACCAATTATACCTTCTGGCAGTTCGTCGGCACAGATGTGCGCCTGTTGAAAAAGCAGGAGGAACAGCAGAAGGGATGAGCTGCACACATATGACATCCCGCCTGTTTTCTCTGCGAATGCACTGTTGAAAACGTTCCGCCGGAACATTTTCAAAAATATGCTGATTTAGTTATATAAACCGCAAATAAGCCCCCCCTGAAAGGGGAGGCTATCATAAGCATGTGTTGAAAAAGTTTGACAAATGCCAGAAAATATGCTATAGTAATGAAAGAAATGACAACGTGAAAGGAGAACATCATCTATGATCACCTGCGAAACCTGCGGCGAGCTTCTGCCGGACGGCACCCAATTCTGTTCCAGATGCGGTGCGCACGTCGGCAATCCAGCGCCCACGGAACCCATTGAGGTTCCTATGGACACGCCCTATCCGGAAACGCCGCCTGCACCGGACACCAATCCCTACGTGCAAAGCAACGATACCGCATACAATCAGCAGCAAGCCTACCAGCAACAAACCTACCAGCAGCCAGCTTATCAGCAGCCCGCACCGCCTCCGCAGCCGCCCTATCAGGATCCGTATGCGCAGAATGCCGGACAGCAAGCCTATGGACAGCAGTCCTATTATCCGCAGCCGCAGCCAAACAAAACAGACGGCAAGGCAGTGGTTTCTCTGATTCTGGGCATTCTCTCCATCTCCACCTCCTGTTCCTATGGTTTTGGTCTGATCTTCGGCATTCCCGGCTTGATCCTTGCCATGCTCTCCCGCAAAAGCACACAGCAGCAGCCTTACGGCACGCCCAATTCCGGCAACAGCGCCGGTCTTGCGACTGCCGGCATGATCTGTTCCATCATCGGAACGGTTCTCTCTGCCATTATGCTGATCATTTTGATCATCCTCTTCGCTTTGGGAATGGCTTCTGAAGTCCTGGAATAAGCACGCATAATTTCCCCCAAACAGCACATACCTCCTCTGTAATCAGTTGCAGAGGAGGTATTTTTTTGGAACACATGCGAAATCGTCTGGCGGTGCTCCGGCTTCTGCTGGTGCTCTGTTTTTGCGGAGCTGCGGCATGGCTGGCGTGGCTGGCACAGCGCAG
>NZ_FR897976.1:0-1659 GCF_000437175.1 Ruminococcus sp. CAG:330
TTTTCAACCTTTTTACGTTTCCCTTGTCAACTCACAGTAAACCACACGCTATTTTACAATATTTAATCATTTTAACTGTATTGTAAATTCTTACAATATTTTTTTAAGCAATTGAAAGCAATTAGGCATAGTACAGCAACTGGTAAGAAAGTTTGAATCGCAGAAAAATTATTAAATAAAATATTAACGCTTAAAAACGGATTTGCTCCGATATGAATCATAACATCAGCACCAAGAATATAAACTATGATCGGCAAAAGGCTTATGGGATATTTCAAGAAGTTGATGTTTCTATAATTACAGAAAATTGCATTTACCTGTGTCAGTGCAATCAAATTAATGTATTTAAATATACTGTAATATCTGGATGAAAAGCTGAATCTGGAGCAATATATCAAATCATCTTTTTCTATGTTCAGCGGAAAAAGTGAGTACGTTACGCTCCGCTTGCCGCTGGAAAATAAATATTGTAACATCGTGATCGACCGGTTCGGGAAGTCAGTTCTCATGCTCAGGGACAAGAAATCGGACAATCACTTTATCATTCATGTTCCTGTAAGAGCAGAATATCCGCAGCCGTTCTTTTCCTGGATATTTTCATTCAGGGGAAAGGTGGAGATCATAAGTCCGATCAGACTGAAAGAACGATACACAAAAGTTCTCTATGAAAGCTGTGTGCAACAATATATGAATTAACGAAATCAGGCACTTCTCAATAATTGGAAGTGCCTGATTTATCATTCTATTTCGTTTCTGTCCTGATTTCTTTCGGCTTAGCCGTTTTCTGCCTGTCCTTGAAAGCTTCTTTTTTGAGTTTTGCTCTTTCAAAATAGCAGGTACGCTGTTTTTCAGGAGCATTTTTCTTGGCTTCTATCGCAGCTTGATTAAGTTCTTCGGTAAGAGCAGTAAGCCGTTCTGTTTTTTCTTCAAGTTCTGCCTGCTGAGGAAATGGTGTATTGACAATACGCATAGCATTTTCCAAATCCATTTTCAGCTTGTTGATGCTGTTTTGTGTATCATTGATCGTCTGGTCAATTTTGTAGAGCGTAGATTCCATACGCTTGAGATTGGCAGAAAAGCTGCTTGTTAAAGCACATTTATGTTCAGCATTGCCTTTCATGGTAACGGAAATGTCAGGTTCATTGCCAAACATGACAGCTTTGACTGATAGCTTGAATCCCTGAAATTCACCTATTTCCTTTTCACTGTCAGAACTCTTTTTAACAAAATCCAGTACCGCATCTTCAAGAGCCTGTGCTGCTTCTTTACGGTCCGTATATTCTGTGCCATCAATGGTAATTTTGAATACGGGCAGTTTTGTTTCTTCATCTATCGGAAGCTGACGAAGTGTTTCACGGTCTGCTTTCAGATTTTCCAGCCTTTCCTCTGCTTTTTCAATTTTTGCAGGAGTGGAAGCAACTGTCTGCTGCATATCAAATACCGTATTGGTATGTTCTGCTTTCAGAAGATTCAGTTCCTTTACCTCGTTATCCAACATCATCTTTTCCTTGATACGTTCATCTCCCGTACAGAGTGCTTTGATCTCAGAATAATTGAGTGCCTGCTGATCTACGTCCTCACAAGTTCTTGCAGGCGTTTTCGAGGTCATGATCTGTCCGATAAAACGCTGCTTTGCTTCCAGTGTCTGATAGAGATATG
>NZ_FR897977.1:0-29819 GCF_000437175.1 Ruminococcus sp. CAG:330
AAGACGTAGATAGACGCCTATGAACACGAGCTCTCAGAACGGCAAAAGAAAGAGAGGGTATGAAACATGAAGCATTGGAAAAAATGGACGGCGCTGCTTCTGGCTGGTGTCATGGCGGGAACGGTGTTCACCGGCTGCGGCAAGCAGGAGGAGAGCAGTACCTCCACTGCGGAAAGTTCGGCATCGGAGGAGTCCTCTGAGGCGCAGACAGAGGCAGCCGAGGAGACCACAGAGGCGACCACTACCACGGCGCACGTAAGCCCCACGGAAACGGTTTCCACAACGCTGGGAACGGAGATTGAGGTCAATGCGACCTTGGATCGTGGCAGTGATGATGCCAACAATTATAAGGCAAAGCTCAGCAATTTCATTGAGGACGGCGATGTGGTGCAGTCCTTTACGTTCATCGTGAAGGCAGCGGACGGCTCGTCCAATCTGGCGGACTATAAGGGCGGTTACGGCATCTCTGTCAAGGATAGCTGTGCCAGTGCAACAGACAAGGGCTGGTATCAGGCAGCGGATTTTGAACAGTCCCTCAACAGCTCCTATGCGGAATTTACATGGAATGTGCCGTCGGAAATTCAGTCGGACATCGATCCGGCAGGCGAGGTGCTCTTCGGACACTGGTGGAGCGGTGTGCAGCAGGTACAGCTGACCAGCATCGTCTGCACCTACACCCGTACCAAGGAGGTTCCGGTGGACGGCACTAACGAGATCAGTCCATCTGCAACGCTGAATTACAACGATGAGGCTGCCAAAATGGCGGACATCTCCCTGTCCGATCTGATCGGCAAGGACGACACCCTTCAGACGGTGACTTTTGATGTCAGCAGCGACGGTTCACTGGGCAAATTCACCGGTGCTTTTGGTGTTTCCGTCAAGGAAGGCGCAGATTGCGCCACGGACAAGGGCTGGTACCAGTCGCCCAATGTGTGCGTATTTACAGATGCCTCGAATCTCTCTCTGACTTGGATCGTGCCGGATGAGGTCAAGGCGGAGATCGACCAGGGCGGAAAGGTTTCGCTGGGGTACTGGTGGAGCGATCAGGCGAGCATCACGCTGAACAAGGTTAGCGTTCGCTATAGTAACAGCACCGGAACTACCACCAAGACCACGCCGAAATCGGACGCATCCGAATCCTCCGGCGGGGAAGTTGCTGTCAAGACCGGTGAGGTTCCCACCAAGGATGAGGTCAACGCCATGACCAGTGCACAGATCGTGGACAACATCAAGGTGGGCTGGAATCTGGGCAACACGCTGGACAGCTACAACACAAATTCCAGCGATACTGAAACCGGCTGGGGCAATCCCAAGGCCACTAAGGCAATGATCGAAACTGTGCAGAAAGCCGGATTCAATGCGGTGCGAATCCCAGTCACCTGGGGCGAACACATGTCCGCAGACGGCACCATCGATGCTGCGTGGATGGCACGTGTCAAGGAGGTCGTGGACTATGCCTATGATGCAGGGCTGTACGTCGTTCTGAACGTGCACCATGACGATGCTCTGTGGCTCGTTCCCACTAACGACAAGCTGGAGAGCGACAAGGCAACACTGACCAGCATCTGGAAACAGATCTGCACCACATTCCAGGATTATGACCACCGCCTGATCTTTGAGGGCATGAACGAACCTCGTGTGATTGGTTCTGCCACAGAGTGGTCTGGCGGAACGCCGGAGGAACGGGAAGTTATCAACCAGCTGTTTCAGGCGTTTGTGGACACAGTACGTGCTGCCGGCGGAACACACGCCGAGCGGACGCTGATCGTGTCCTCTCATGCGCAGTCTATTACGGAGGCAGCTGTGAGCGCTGTCAAGGTGCCCAATGACTCTCATGTGATCGTTTCTATCCATAGCTATGCACCGTGGGATTTCTGCGGTACGGAAAACGACCGTGCAGACTGGGGCAGCGATGCGGATAAGGCGGAATTGGATAAGAACTTCCAGTATCTGGATGATATGTTTATCAGCAAGGGCATTCCGGTCATCATCGACGAATTCGGCGCAGTGGATAAGAAGAATACGCAGGCACGTGCAGCGTGGTTTGCATATTATATCAGCAGTGCCAAGAAACACGGCATCAAGTGCTTTGTCTGGGATAACGGTCAGAGCAGCGGGGAATTCGGCTTGCTGAACCGTTCCAACAACACCTGGGACTATCCGGAGATCATTCAGGCAATTCAGGATGCTGCACAGTGATGAGGTAAAATTGCACAAAAATTAAAAACAGTATCTGTGAAAAACATAGAATTTCGATAAAACCATAAAAAATCTCGTTCCCTGCGTGCAAAATTGCGAAAAATATGCTATAATGAAAAAGACAAAAATTCATCAGGAATGGAGGCATTGGAATGAGTAATCGAATCATTACAATTGAAAGAGAATATGCAAGCGGTGGCCGTGAGGTCGGGGAAATGGTAGCACAGAAGCTGGGAATCCCGTTCTACAATCGGGAGATTCTGCAAATGGCTTCGGAGCGCTGCAACGTATCTCCGGAATATCTGGAAACCGCAGAGGAAGCAGCGCCCAAGAGCTTTTTGTACACGCTGATGCTGACATCCAGTCCGACGCACACCATTGAAGAGAACCTGCCGCTTTCCGATAAGGTATACATCATCGAAACCAACATCATTCGGGAACTGGCGGAGAAGAGCGACTGCGTTATCGTAGGACGCTGCGCAAGCTACATTCTGCGAGAGATGCAGAACCTGTTCAACGTGTTTATCTATGCCGATCTCAAGACCCGCTCGGAGCGTGCCATCACGTCCTATCATGTGGAGGCACGGCGTGTGGAGGCAATGCTTCGCAAGATCGACAAGCGCCGTGAAACGTTCTACAGCATCAACACCGGCGGAAACTGGTATGACAAGTCGAACTACGACATGTGCCTGAACAGCGGATCGCTGGGAACGGAGCTTTGCGCAGATTTGATCGTAGAAACAGCGAAAAAGAAGATTTTTTAAACAAAAATATTGAACCTGTCATGGCAGGCTCTGAGAAAGGCGGTTCGAAACGGGATCTTGTTTTGAACCGCCTTTTTTCAAAAGACAGGGCGGGTTCTGAGGGGAGAAGGTATGGCGAATCAAACGGGAGGCACACGAAAAAAAGGATGCTGTCTGGGCTGTGCACTGGTCTTTGCAGGCGGACTCTTTTTAATTTTGCTGCTGTTGGCGGCAGCGATTTTGTTCTGGGACGATGAGGAGAGTTCCGTATCGACGGAGAGCTCTGTTCTGACTATCTCGGATATTGCGGGAAGTACGGAAGCATCAGTGCCGTTCACACCGGCGGAAAATGCGGACAACTACTATTACCAGCTGCTGTCCGAATCAGAGCAGAGCAGCTATCAGAAAATGCTGCCGGAGATGGAGCAGCATCTGGAGAAATTTGACTGGAGCTGGTCATTTTGGGATGGCACAGACGGTGATGCTGCCATAGCGCTGTTAGATAACATCTATGCGGACAATCCGGAGATGTTCTGGCTGTCGGCATACCAATTTTCCCAAGTGGGCACTTCCTACCGTTTTGAATACTGGATCTCGGAGCGTGACATTGTGTCGGAACTGGCGCAGGTGCAGGCTGCAGCAGCGCCCATCATTGCACAGGCAAAGCAGATTCCCCAGGAGTATGACCGTGCCCTATACCTCTATCAGACGGTGATTGAACGCATTGACTATGAGGATGTGGCGGACGAGGAGTCCGCAGAATCCAACCGCAAGCGCTCCGTGCTGGGCGGACTGATTGATGGCAAGGCGGTCTGCGCCGGCTACGCCAAGACGTTTCAGTATCTGGCGAATGCCAGCGGAATCCGTTGCACCTATGTCACCGGCACATCCCGTTCTGTCGGGCACGCATGGAATCTGATCTGGATCGATGGACAGCCATACTATTGCGACCCCACGTGGGGGGATAGCGCTGTGAATGATGGAATGGAGTACACGGATTACTTCTACTTCTGCATGACGCAAGATGAACTGTTCCGCACCCATGAAATCGAAACGCCGTCCATCGTCCCGCCCTGTACTGCAACAGATGCCTGTTACTATCGCAGAAACGGCTGGTATCTGGACTACTACGACTACGCCTCTGCCAGCAGTCTGCTGCAAAGCCAGAGAGAGGCGGGAATGTTGCCACTGACCATCCAGTTTGGTTCGGAGGAACAGCTGCTAGCGGCGGCCACGGACCTTGCAGAGGAGGACATGATTTTCGAGGTGTTCTCGGACATTCAATCCTTCTCCTACTGGGAGGATCCCAAAACCTATATTTTGCGCATTGTTCCGAAATAATTCAAAAGAGCCAGCCCGTGGGGAGGATTTCCCTGTGAGCTGGCTCTTTTTTATAATGGTCAAAAGAATTATTCGTCGTCCTCGCTGTGGGTGACCTGAATGCCCAGAACATCCAGACTCTCTGCATCAACTGCAGACGGGCAGGCGCTCATAAGTTCGCTTGCGTTTTGGACCTTCGGGAATGCCACAACGTCACGCAGACTCTCTGCCTGGAGCATTACCATGGTCAGACGATCCAGACCGATGCCAAGACCGCCGTGCGGCGGTGCACCGTAGTGGTATGCCTCTACCAGGAAGCCGAACTTTGCCTCGATTTCCTCGTCGGTCAGCCCCAGTGCCTGGAACATCTTCTCCTGAAGCTCATAGTCCGTGATACGGATGGAACCGGAGGACAGCTCTGTGCCGTTGAGCACCAGGTCGAATGCCTTTGCAGTGACCCGTGCCGGATCGCTGTCCAGATAGGGCAGGCACTCGTCCATGGGCATGGTGAACGGGTGATGCATCGCATCCCAGTGCTGGGTGTCCTCGTTCCATTCGAAGAACGGGAACTGTGTGATCCACAGGAAGTTGAACTTTCCGGCTGGAATCAGATCCAGCTTCTTGGCAACCTCCAGACGCAGTGCGCCCAGAACCGGCAGTGTCACCTTGTTCTTGTCTGCCACGATCAGGACAACGTCGCCCTTTTCGCAGCCCAGATGGCTGAGGATTTCATCCAGCTTGCCCTCCGGCAGGAACTTGGCGAAAGAGCAGTTGGGCTTCTCATCGTGCCAGCGGACAAAGGCAAGACCCTTTGCGCCAATGCCTTTTGCCTTTTCGGTGAGCTTGTCGATCTCCTTGCGGGTCAGGACAGATGCAGCGTTTTTCGCAACAATTGCACGGACACTTCCGCCAGCTTCCAGAGCGGAGCGGAATACCATGAAGTCCACGTCCTTCACGATGTCCGACAGATCCTGAAGCTCCATGCCGAAGCGGGTGTCCGGTTTGTCGGAACCGTAGCGCTCCATGGCTTCCTTGTAGGTCATGCGGGGCAGCGGTGTGGGAATCTCCATGTCCAGCACCTTGCGGAACAGATACTGCACAAAGCCCTCTGTCATTTGCAGGATGTCCTCCACGTCAACGAAAGACATCTCCAGGTCAATCTGGGTGAATTCCGGCTGGCGGTCTGCACGCAAATCCTCGTCACGGAAGCAGCGGGCAATCTGGATGTACCGATCCATGCCGGCAACCATCAGCAGCTGCTTGTAGATCTGAGGGGACTGGGGCAGTGCGTAAAACTTGCCGTTGTGGACACGGGAGGGGATGAGGTAGTCCCGTGCGCCCTCCGGCGTGGACTTCATCATCATAGGTGTTTCGATCTCGGTGAAGTGGTTGGCATAGAAGTACTCTCTGGCTGCCAGTGCGATCTTGTGGCGCATGAGCAGGTTGTGCTGGAGCGGTGCACGGCGCAGATCCAGATAGCGGTACTTCAGGCGAAGCTCCTCGTTGGTCTTGGTTTCGTCAGTGATGGCGAACGGCGGTGTCTGTGCCTTGGAGAGCACACGCAGATCCTCCACCAGTATTTCCAGCTCACCGGTTTTCAGATCCGGATTCACGCTGGAACGCTTTGCAACTGTACCCTTTGCCAGCAGCACATATTCGCTGTGGCAGGAGGCAGCCTTTTCGAAAATTGCCCGGTCGGTCTGGTCGTTGAATGCCAGCTGTACGATACCGGTGATATCACGCAGGTCGATGAAGATCAGGTTTCCCAGATTCCGCACTTTCTGTGCAAATCCGCCGACAACCACCGTTTCTCCCATTTTTCCGCAGGTCTCTGTGCAGTAGCAGGTACGGCGCAGTTCATTCATTTGATCCATGCGTTCCACACTCCTTTTCAAAATCATTTACGACATCGTGAAACATGTACTGAATGGCGATATCGTCAAACTTTTCCTCAAATTTCTCGCCCAGAGAAACGGGAAACTGCTCTTTGGTCTTCATGTTTTTCAGGTTTGCCTGCTGGGACTGCAATTCATTTTCGCCCAGCACCAGAACAAAGGTAGCCCCGATCTTGTCGGCGTACTTCATCTGTGCTTTCAGTTTGCGCTGCATCAGGTCGTATTCCACCTGATAGCCGGAGGTACGCAGCGAGCTTGCGATCTGCATTGCCGTGGGAATGGCCGCCTCGTCCATGGGCGCAATGTAGAGGTCGCACTGGTGCGGCGGCTGGAACTCGCAGCCCTGGCTCTCCATGGTCAAAATCAGACGCTCCAGCCCCATGGCAAAGCCCATGGCCGGTGTGGGCTTGCCGCCCATCTGCTCGATCAGACCATCATAGCGTCCGCCGCCGCAGACCGTGCCCTGTGCACCGATGTCTGTGGTGATAAACTCAAAGACCGTCTTGGTATAGTAATCCAAACCGCGAACGATTTTCGGATTGATGGTGTATTCGATGTTTTGCGCTTTCAAGTATTCCTGCAGCTTTTCAAAGTGCGTGCGGCACTCGTCGCAGAGATAGTCCAGAATGACGGGCGCATCCTTGGCAATGCCGGAGCAAATCTCGCTCTTGCAGTCCAGAATACGCATGGGGTTCTTTTCCAGACGGGTCTGGCAGGTTTCGCACAGCTCGTCTTTGTGCGGCTGGAAATATGCCCGCAGCGCCTTGTGGTATTCTGCACGGCAAGTAGGACAGCCGATGGAGTTGATGTTCAGGGCAATGTTTTTCAGACCGGCACGATCCAGAATTGCCTTGGCAAGGGCGATGATCTCCGCATCCGATGCAGGGCCGGCGCTGCCAGCCATTTCCACACCAAACTGGTGAAATTCCCGCAGTCTGCCTGCCTGCGGTCTTTCGTGGCGGAAGCAGGAGAGGATATAGAAGATTTTCTGCGGCAGCGCATCGTTGAGCAGACCGTTTTGCAGCATGGAACGGATGGAACCGGCAGTTCCCTCCGGACGCAGCGTAAATTCTGTTTCCTTGGCCTTGACGGTGTACATTTCCTTCTGTACCACGTCGGTGGTTTCTCCCACGGAGCGCAGGAACAGATCGGTACTCTCAAATGTCGGAATCCGCATTTCGTGGAAACCAAAGCTCTCCGCAGTCTCTCGTGCCATACGTTCTACCGTGTGCCACTTGTAGATCTGCTTGGGGGTGATGTCCTCGGTTCCCTGTGGGCGTGTGATTTTGATAGCCATATTGTTAAAAAACCTCCTATGCTTGCCATATGCAAAAAATTGCCCCTCCGAAAAGGGGTCAACTTATGAGTCATTGTGCGGAAATTGGCAGATGCCGCATTGCTGGAAAAGGCGGTTAGATGGACGGATTGCCGATCTCACGCCAATCCAGATCGCCGCGCTCCAGCGCCATGATCAGGGCTTCTGCGGTGGCGATGTTGGTTGCGACCGGAACGTTGTGAACATCGCACAGGCGGAGCAGGTTCATTTCATTGGGCTCCGAAGCCTTGCGATTGATGGGGTCACGGAAGAACAGCAGTACGTCGATCTCGTTGCAGGAGATGCGGGC
This sequence comes from Ruminococcus sp. CAG:330, assembly GCF_000437175.1. Classification (NCBI taxonomy): domain Bacteria; kingdom Bacillati; phylum Bacillota; class Clostridia; order Eubacteriales; family Oscillospiraceae; genus Ruminococcus; species Ruminococcus sp. CAG:330. Next base: position 7,783 of record NZ_FR897977.1, read on the forward strand.
AGCAATCTGCTGGTCGCCGCCCTGCGAACCGCTGAGATACCGCTGAATCCGCAGACCCGTTGCCTCTGCCACCTGCTTTCCGGTTGTTCCGGTGGCACACAGCGTGTGCCGGGAGAGAATGCCGCAGTAAGCAATACAGAACTGAATCATAAGTTCTTTCTTTGCATCATGTGCAATCAGTGCAATTGTCATTTGGGAAACCAATCCTTTCTATTTTTCATCAATTTCTACAAAAATGAAATTATTTTTTGTAATAAAGTTATTTTTATTATGATTTTGATACGAATGTCTTTGATATTATTATACCACAAAACTGGGATTTGTCAAAGTTTTTATCCGCAAGAGCGATAAAATTGTGAAATGTATGGTGGTTTCCATAGTTTTGTTTATCTATTTTGACGAAAAAACAGCCTTCCTTTCAAATTTGTTGTGCGTTTACGAGTGCTGACTCGCTGTTGTGACTGTTGTGGTGGATACGGAAGAAGCTGCTGTTGTGGTTGCAGTTGTTGTAACGAAATTGTCGATGGTGACATTTTCGCCCTTGACGCACTGCTGATACGCCTGAATGATGGAGCGGATCATGTACTTGGAGTACTCGCCGCCCTCGATAACGCCGGCGAAAGCGATTTCCGGATTTTCTGCCGGTGCATAGCCGATGAAGAAGGAGTCCTGTACTCTGCCGTCCACCTGCGGGGTACCGGTTTTGATCGCCACGTCAAATCCCAGATTTTGCAGAGAGTATTGCGTGGGGAAGTTGTTGGTGGATGCGGCGATCATACCGCTTTCCACATACTGAAAGACTTCGTCTGAGGTGGGTTTAATCTCGCCGGCAACCACAGGGTCGATATCCTCGACGCAGTTCTCGTGGTTGTAGTCCCAGATGCTGTCCACCAGATGTGGCTGATAGCGCACGCCGTTGTTGGCGATGGTGCAGGCGACATTTGCCATTTGCAGCGGTGTAACTGCCCATTCACCCTGACCGATGGCGCTCTGGAGTACCTGACCGACTGTCCAATCCTCTCCCATTTCTGCGAAAGTTTCCTGATCGGAGAGATGACCGGCAGCGTCACCGGTTTCCAGGCCGGTTGCCTGTCCCAATCCAAACAGACGGGCGTATTTGGTGATGCCGTCGATGGTGAGCTTTTCCGAGAGCTTATAGAAGAAGATGTTGCAGGAAACCTGAAGCGCACGGGTGAGGGCGATGTCACCGTGGTAGCCTGTACAGCTGTAGGTGTGGTCGTGGAATTCGTAGGTCTGGCCGCAGTAATAGGTGGAATTTCCGTTGATGATGCCCTCGTTCATGCCGGCAGTGGCGGTAATGGTTTTAAAGGTGGAACCGGGGCGGTACAGTCCGTAGGCTGCACGGTCAAACAGAGGGGAGTTCTCGGCGTTGAGGATTTCCTCGTAATTGGTCTTGTACTCGCCCAGATCGTAGGTGGGCGCTGTTGCCATGCCGAGAACACCGCCGTCCTTGGCATCCAGCACTACCAGTGCACCGCAGGAAACCTCGCCCAGACTTTCGGTGCGGTCGTCCCGCAGGCTGTCAAAATTGCCGATGAAGCTGTCCAGAATTTCCTGCAGCTTTCCCTGAAATTTGCTGTTGACGGTGAGCTGCACGGTGTGACCGGACTGTACCGGCTTGGTGATATCCGAGGAAACCACCTTGCCGTTTTCCACGGTGATGGTTTTAATGCCGTCTGTGCCGCGCAGTTCGCTCTCCATGGCCTGTTCGATGCCGCTCTTTCCCACCACGTCGTCCAGATTGTAACCCTTGGATTTCAGTTCCTCATATTCCGTAGCGTAAATCGGACCGACTGTGCCGATCTCGTGGGGTACCACATTGCCCTGTGCCACAGAGCGGACGGCTTCCTCGGTGATGTCCATGCCGCTGAGGGTGATGCCACGTTCTTTCAGCTCTGTGACGGTTTCCAGCGGCACATCCTCCGCCAGCAGAAACCGGTTGCTCAGGGAGAAGCTGCGCAGCTGCATTTCGTAGCGGATGCCAGCCAGAATGCGCTGTTCTTCCTGCGAATAGCTGTCGGAAATGTCATAGTCAGCGACCAGCTTGTCCATGCAGTTTTCTGCTGTGGCGTAGACATTGAGCTTGAGGTTCTCTTTCAGTTCAGCCACGGCATCATCGTCGCCTGTGAACGTATACGGCTTCGTCTGCGAGATGGGCAGGGAAGAACTCCACTGTACCTGATGCTTTTGCAGAATGTCGGCAATGGAGAGCAGAATCTGATTGCCCTTGGCGTTGTCCTCCGGAAAAGTATCCGGCTCGATGATGACATCATAGCCCACCTTGTTTTCAATGATGGGGGTTCCCTCGGAATCCACGATCTCGCCGCGTGTCGCCTGAATGGTCTGGGCGTATTTCTGCGTGGTTACGTGCTGAATGGAATACCGTTCACTTTCCACCACTTGAATTTTCATCAATCTCCAAGCGCAAAGGCAGCAGGATGCCAGCACCAAAAGACTGGCAAGAGAGAGCTTGACATAACTCGATGCAGTGTGTTTCATGTGACTTCCTTTCTGGGGGATTACTCCTCGGATTCCTCAAGGGTGCGAATGGTTTTCTCAATGGTGCGCCGCTGCTGCGGAAGCAGGAAGCGGTGGATGCAGTGGAAAACGGGGTAGATAACAATGGTGCTGATGCAGGTGTACAGCAGGCAGGGCAGCATGTAGTGCGTATAGATCATTGCCATATGGTCATAGCCCCACATGGCATACCGAAAGAAAAAGTCCGCACCAGTCACCAAAAATGTCACAACAGCGGTGAACAGCAGCATGTTGAAATAGCGCCGCTGCATGAGCCGGTCGTAGAGCAGTGCAGTCAGCATGCACAGGAGAAACAGCAGAATTGCGTGATATCCCGGCAGCGAACCAGTGGTGACATCCATGCAAAAACCGCACACGATTCCCACACTGCCTGCTACTGCCTCCTTGGAAACGGAGGAGATACACAGGGCGATGGGGATCATCAGCAGCGGTTTGGTGTAATCGCCGGAAGTAGAAAAGATAAATGCCAGCAGAATCAGCAGTCCATAGAGAATCCAGCGAAAGACATTGCGCAGGCGCATGTTTTTGGGATGCCGGTTTTCCCGGAATGGGGTAAACTTAGTTCTCCGCATCCTTCTGCTCCTTTCCGGCAAAATCTGTGATAACAATAACGTTGGTCAGACTCGCCAGATCAACGGACGGCTTCAGAATGGCGCAATAGCTCAGCCCGCTGTCCATCGGCTCGATAGACTGCACCGAACCGATGAGATAACCCTGCGGGAAGATTCCCACGGAATTGGAAGTGACGATGAGGTCGCCCTCTTTCAGCGTGGTCTCCTTTTCCAGATAGATCATGCGGCACTGGTAATCTGCGGTCAGTGTGACATCTCCCTCCACAATGCCGGATTCCTTTTTTTCAGAGGATTCCGCACCGATGGAGAGATTGGGGGAGCAGATGGTTTCCACGGTGGAATAGTGCTGGGAAACCTCGGAAATAATTCCCACAAGCCCCTCTGATGTCACCACCGGATCGTAAACGGAAATGCCGTCCTCGCTGCCCTGATCGATGTAAAAGGCGTGGAACGGGTCGTTCTCCACATAGCCAATAATAGCACAGGGATCGGAGAGCACATAGTCTTCATGGTCTTTCTTGACGCCCATGAAGCCCTTGAGATCTTCCAGCTCCTCCTGCGTCTTGTGGTAGTCCACCAGCTGGTTTTCCAGCTCTGCCACACGCTGCTGCAGTTCCTGGTTTTCCGTCTGATAGGACTTGGATTTTGCAAAGACATCGAGGGTACGCTCTACCGTCTGGGAAATCTGATTGGACACCGCACGAACCGGCTTGAGAACCGTTCCCACGAATCCGGTCGTCGGCAGCGTGTGTCCGTCCTGCGTCACGGCATAGAGCATCACGCCGATGAGCAGTGCAACAACGCAGAGAATGATCCGGAATTTTTTGCTTTTGAAAAAGCTGCCCATGTGGTTTTGCCTCCTGTTTTCGTGTTATGCAAAGCGGGATTCATCCATCAGCGTATCCCGGTATTTGTCCATGTTTTCCAGAATCTTTCCCGTGCCCTCGACCACGCAGTCCAGCGGATACTCCGCAATGAAGACCGGCATGCCGGTTTCCTTGTGAATCAGCTGATCCAGTCCACGCAGCAGCGCACCGCCGCCGGTAAGAGTGATGCCGTGGTCAATGATGTCGGCAGCCAGCTCCGGCGGCGTCTGTTCCAGCGTCCAACGCACCGCATCCACAATGCGTGACAGCGGTTCCGCCAGCGCTTCCCGCACCTCGTCGGAGGTAATGTTGACATTTTCGGGGAGTCCGCTCATGAGGTTGCGTCCCTTGATCTGCATGGTTTCGTTGCGGTCGATGGGGTAGGCGGTGCCGATCTGAATCTTGATGCTCTCCGCTGTGCGTTCGCCGATGAGCAGGTTATAGCGCTTTTTAATGTAGTTGATGATGGCTGCATCGCACGCATCGCCGGCGCAGCGCACACTCTTCGAAACCACAATGCCTCCCAGGGAGATCACTGCGACCTCGCTTGTGCCGCCGCCGATATCCACCACCATGCAGCCGGTCGGCTCTGTGGTGGGCAGACCGGCACCGATGGCAGCTGCCATCGGCTCTTCCACAATGAGCACCGGACGTGCGCCGGCGTGGTCTGCGGCATCCTGTACGGCACGCCGTTCCACGGCGGTGACGCCGGACGGAATGCAGATGATGACACGTGCACGGGCGAACATTTTGCCGTGCATGGCCTTGCGGATGAACTCCTGCAATAAAATGGTGGTTGTCTCAAAATCTGCAATGACGCCGTCTTTCAGCGGACGGACTGCCACGATGGAGCCGGGGGTGCGTCCGATGACATCTTTTGCTTCTTTTCCCACATATTTGGCACGATCCGTGTGGGTGTTAACCGCCACGACCGACGGTTCCCGGATGATAATTCCCTTTCCTCGTACATACACGAGAGTATTTGCGGTGCCAAGATCAATACCAATATCTTTTGTAAACATGTTGTGTGCTCCCTTTTGCTGCGAAAAATACCGGTATGTATTCATGATGTACCGGAATGCGGTGCCGAAAAAGGCTGCGAAAGTCTGTGTGCTCAAAATATGGACAGCTTTCTGAAAAACAGCCGGATTTGTATGACGCTCTCTTTATTATACCACCAATCGGATGGTAAGACAATCATTTTTTCGGGAAATTTCTGTAGTTTTCAAATTCTCCGTTTTTGTAAAAATCAAATGAAAAAGAAGCAAATCTTTACAGCACATTATACAATTTGTGTGCGCAGGTACGACGTTATTTCTTGTCCTTGAAGATCAGCTTCTGGATTTTCGGGGCGGTAAAGATCGCAACGATGACCAGGATCACCTGTGCAATATTGAACTTGGATTGCAGCCCGAAGGTGAGATCCAGAACGTACAGATTCCAGTGATGTTCCTTGATGTTCAGCGGCGGCATATAGTCCAGCCAGCTCAGCGGTTCAATGTTGGCGCACACGTTGCCGAGGATTCCCCCCAGCAGCAGCGCAACGACCAGCACGAGAATATAGACGAAAACTTTTTTCATGAGAGTTGCAGTTCAGCTCCTTTACTTTGTATGTGACAGCGGTTCGGAAATGCCGCTTGCGCCGAATCCGTTGCTGCCCCGCTCGGTTTCGTCCAGCGATTCCACTTCCTGACACGTGGGAAACAGCACGGGAACCACCACCAGCTGCGCAATGCGCATGCCGTTTTGGACGGTGAAATCCTCCTTGCCCAGATTGATCAGCGGAACCAGCAGTTCCCCACGGTAATCGCTGTCCACAACGCCAACGGCATTTGCCAGCGAGATGCCGAACTTGGAAGCCAGTCCGGAGCGTGGGAAGATGCAGAGCATCACGTCTTTGCGGGAGGGTGCGGCTGCAATGCCTGTGGGAATCTTGCGGATCTCGCCGGACTGCAAAACCACATCCTGTTCCAGATAGGCGTGCAGGTCATAGCCGGCGCTCTGTGCTGTTGCACGAACGGGCAGCTGTGCATCGGGGTGCAGTTTTTGAATGGATAGATACATAAGGGGATACCTCCTGTGTTATTCGACACCACGGAAATAGAGTCCACGAGTGACGGGAAATGGGGCAGCGGACGATTGCCGGAATGCCTCCAGAATGGCAAAGGGATTTTCCGCACATGTGCAGTCCAGCAGCCAGAAAGCAGCGTGCTCCAGCGCCTCCGGCTTGTCTGCCATCCATGTGGGGACGGCGTTGTACATGGTGACAACACCGTGGCACTTGTCACAGCTCACGGGAAATTTTCTGCCGGTTCGGTCGGTGAGCGTGCCGGTGCAGTTTTTGCAGCCGACTTCGTTTTGGATGGGACAGTTCCGCATGGTCATCACCGGAAGATTGCCGTAGGCGTACAGCCCGAAGGGCAGCCCGTGGCAGTGCCGGATCTGTGCGGCAGTCAGTTCCGGCGAGAGCATGGTGTCCGCCAGCTTTTGCTGACGGAGGAACGTCAGGCAGCGGCAGTTTGCCGCATTGAGTCCCAGCCCGCCGTGCAGAGTCATGCCGAGCGTTTCGCCCAGCAGGAGATGCGCTACGTTTTCACAGACGAGATGCCGGAAGCCGTGCTGCACCGCCTGTTCCAGCTGCTCTGCCAGCTTGTCCTCCGAGGGGCAGTAGCGGGGGAGTGTGAGATAGACACGCTCCTTTGACGGCAAATCCCAGTGCTCCGGCAGCGCCGTCAGCGGCAGCAATACCGCTTCCACGTCCTCGCAGGCGAGAAGCTTGGCTGCCTTTTCGGCGTGAGCCACCTGTACCCGAAAGAGCGGATGTGCCGGTGCAGTTTCCTGTGCCGGTGCAGGTTTCGATGCCGGACGCAGCGCATAGACCGGCGTGTTTTTCTGGATGCGCCGGCGGTTCATCGCCTCGGCACCGCTGCGGCGCACGGCATTCCACGCAGAAGCCGGCAGCATGGAAATGCCGTCGCAATCTGCGGTCAGTGCTTTCAGCGTGTAGATCGTCCCGCCCAGCTTCTCCAGCTGCCGCTGCAGCTGCGCACTGTCGGTGGGACGTATGCGGGCTGGCTGCGGACAATCACCGGTGACTTCCGCCTGATTTCCATCGGGATCGGAGAGCCGCAGGCGAACGGGACATCCCTCCTGCACAGTGACGTGCATGGTCAGAGGCACACGTCCCGTGGGCTTTTGGTAGAGCTTTTCCAGTGCGGGGAGTACCTTTTGCATTTGCAGGACATCTTCCTTTTGCCGTGTCCCGAACATGTTCCGGCGCTTTCCGGTGTAGTAGCCGTCCGTGAATCCGCTTCTGGAAAAGGCGGCACGGAGTGTTTCCAGATCCGGTTCCACCCCATCTCGTGCCTGTACCAGTGCAGTGACAGCAGCGGCGACATACTCCGGACGTTTCCGGCGTCCCTCGATTTTCAGGGATGCCACGCCATCCGCCATCAGCTGCTGCATGTAGGGGACGAGGCAGAGGTCTTTCAGGGAGAGGGCACAGACACCTGCTTTTCCCGTCGCCGAAAATGGCAGACGGCACGCCTGGGCACAGCGTCCCCGGTTGGCACTGCGGGAACCGATCATCGCCGAAAGACTGCACTGTCCGGATACGCTCATGCAGAGGGCACCGTGAACGAAATGTTCGATTTCAATGCCGCACTGACATAGCGGTGCAAGTTCTTTTCGTGACATCTCACGGGACACCACGACACGGGAGAAGCCCTGCCGTTTTGCCCATTCCACGCCGGCTTTGGTGTGGATGGTCATCTGTGTGGAGGCGTGGACGGGAACATCCGGTGCGATTTCCTGAATCAGCGCCAGTACGCCCAGATCCTGCACCAGGAATGCGTCAATGCCGCAGCCGGCTGCCTCCCGAATCCATGCGTCCAGTGCATCAAATTCCCGATCAAACACCAGCGTGTTGACTGTCAGATAGAGTTTTGCGCCGTAGAGATGGCATAAGTCCGCAGCTTCTTTCAGTGCAGCACCGTCAAAATTCTCCGCACTCTGGCGGGCAGAAAACTGCTTTCCGCCCACATAGACAGCGTCCGCACCGCAGCGAAGTGCCGCAAGGAGTGCCTCCGGAGAGCCGGCCGGCGCTAAAATTTCCGGCATGCTCATTTGGGCGATTTCAGAGAAGCTTCCCGCAGCTCCTGTTCCAGTGCGGCAACCCGGGAGCGGAGCGCCTCAACTTGCTGAATAGCAGCGTCCCGTTCCAGACGAGTCTTTCCGGCTTCGTCTACATATTCTTTCGACTGATCTCGCAGAGCGTCTAGCTTGGCGTTTGCCTTGTTCAGGTCATCCAGCGCAGACAGACCAACCATGATGGCAGCGGTAAAGGGGGAGGCGCTGCTGTTGGAATCGGTGATCTCCGAGATACGAGATTCCAGCGTCCGTGCCAGCCCAAAGACATAGTTTGCGGATTCTGAGGTCTGGAGCGTGAAGTCCTTTCCGCAGATCACCACTTTTACTTTATTTGACATAGAGGCATGATCCTTTCTATGAAGCAGATTCTGAGAACCGGTTTTGCATGAAACGGCAAAACAGATGCTCACACAACATTATACAATATTTTTCGGCCCTTGAAAAGAGAATATCTGCAAATTTTTACGGTTATTTCGCAGCCTGCCGCCGCTCCAGCTCCTCCAGAATCATCTTGTTGACTTTGTTGATATCGCCGCAGCCCAGGGTAATGACCAGATCGCCGGGCTGTGCATGGTCGCAGATATATTCCGTCACCTGTGCAAAGTTGGCGTACTTCCGCTCGTCGGTAGTCTCCGGATTGCTCTCATCCTGCGGGAACCAAACGGCATCCGGAATCTTTTCGCCCAGCTGGCGGGTGAAGATGTTGTAGGTGTTCTTCTCCCGGGAGCCCATGATGTCCGTCAGCACAGCGTGATCCGGAATGGAGAGCGCCTCTGCAAATTCGTCCAGCAGCATTGCCGTCCGAGAGAAGGTGAAGGGCTGGAACACTGCCCAGACCTGACGGAACGGCATTGCCATTGCCGCTTTCAGGGTAGCAGTCAGCTCTGTGGGATGGTGCGCATAGTCGTCCACCAGCGTGATGCCGTTGACCTCGCCCTTTTTCTCAAAGCGTCTGCCGGCGCCACGGAAAGCGGCAAGTCCCTTTGCTACGTCTTCGAAAGACACGCCCACATACATGGCAGCAGCAGCGGCTGCGGTAGCGTTTAGGACGTTGTGTTCGCCGGCAACGTGCAGGACAATCTCACCCAGCGATGCGCCGTGGTGCATCAGCTGGAAGTGGGTTTCCAGACCGGAGACATGGCGGATGTCCATGGGGTAGTAGTCGCAGTCGGCGGTTTTGCCGAACGTGATGCGCTCCTTGCCCTCGATGCCCTCCATTGCCTTGCAGGTGTTGGCATCGCTGCCGTTGTAGATGACGGCTTTCGAGGTGAGCTGCGCAAACTTGTGGAACGATTTGATGATGTTCTCCACCGTGCCGAAGTAGTCCAGATGGTCGGCGTCGATGTTCAGCAGAACAGCGATGTCCGGATAGAGCTTTAGGAACGTGTCCACGAATTCGCATGCCTCGCAGGTCATGATGTCGCTGGAACCGCTTCTGCCGCTGCCGTGGATGCAGGGCAGCTTTCCGCCAATGAATGCGGAGAGGTCCACGCCGGCGGTGAACAGAATCTGCGTCACCATAGAGGTCGTGGTAGTCTTGCCGTGGGTGCCGGCAACACAAATGGCGTTGTCGTACCAGCTGGTCACGATGCCCAGCAGCTCGCTGCGCTCCAGAACCGGAACGCCGCTTGCCTTGGCGGCGATGAGTTCCGGATTGTCCGCCATGATGGCTGCGGTGTGCACGATCAGGTCAGCGCCCTCGATGTTTTCCGCACGCTGTCCCAGCTGTACCGGAATACCCATGTCCCGAACCGCCTGAAGCGTCTCGGTTTCGTTGTTGTCAGAGCCAGTGAGGTAAAATCCACGTGCGTGGAGGATCTGTGCCAGCGGATACATGCCGCTGCCGCCAATTCCGATGAAATGAATATGCTTTTTACCGTTTAGGATGTCTTTGTTCAAAAAAATCACCTTTTTCCTTATCACAAATTTAAATTATATCGTGTATACTAGATGATAACGTAAGTTCACGCCAAATCTGCTGAAAAAGCGAAAGTTTTCGGCGAAATACTTACGAAATAAAAGAGTCGGCAGAAATGAAGTTCCGCATTGGCGGGACGCAGCATTCAGGTGGACAGCAAGGAAATCAGATGTGCTGCAAACGAGGAGGTCATCTTATGGAAATCACAGATATCAAGATCAGACGGATCATCACAGAGGGACGACTGCGTGCCGTTGTCTCTGTCACCATCGACGACATGCTGGCAGTCCATGACATCAAGGTAGTTCAGGGCGACGAGCGCTTGTTTGTTGCCATGCCCAGTCGGAAGGATGAGAACGGTGTATTCCGGGACATTGTACATCCGATTTCCTCAGAGGCCCGCAAGATGATGGAGGAGCAGATTCTGGAAACCTACCTCCGTCACTTGGCACTGATGGAGGCCGAGGCGCAGGAGGAAGCCATGCAGGAATCAGCATTCTGAAAACTTTTCCAAGATCCAGAAAATATTTTCGGCAGACCGCCTTTTGGGCGGTCTTTTTTTGTGCTCTTACGAGTTTTTCCGCTGCTGCAACAGGAAGTATGTTTTGAGCAGGGCAATCTGCGTCTTGGCATCCGGAATCTGATCTTCCATGACCATCTGCACCGCCTCCTCCAGCGGAAGCTCTGTCACATCCAGAAACTCGCCCTCGTCCAGATTCTGTGCGGTGGGGCGGGAGAGTTTTTCCGCCAGATACATATGGATGACCTCTGTATCATATGCGGGAGTGGGGAAGAGCTTTCCCAAATAGGTGTAGCGCTCGCAGGTGCGTCCTGCCTCCTCCGAGAGCTCCCGTCTGCCGCACTCCGCCGGATCTTCTCCCGGCTCGATCTTTCCGGCGGGCACTTCCAGCGTCACCTGCTGCATGGGATAGCGAAACTGCTGAACCATGAGCACTGTACCCTTGTCCGTCAGCGGGACAACACAGACACCGCCGGAGTGGTGCACCACGTCCCGCTGAACCAGCTTGCCGTCCTCCAGTTCCGCCTGATCCATGGTGACATAGAACACCTTTCCCTGATAGGTCTTTTCACTGCGTTTGGTTTCTTCCTGTAAATGCATGAAACTCACACTCCTTGTTCTTCACTTTTAGTTGTATCAATAGGTTGCGGTTCTTCTGTTTTTGCGGTATTGTCTGCGGCAGATACCAGCTGTGTGCGTTCCTCTGCCGGTGTGCGCCGGACAAATTTCCGGCAGAGCAGCAGATAGATCACAAGGCAGATCACACCGCCCAGCGAAATCCACAGACCGGCACGCAGTCCGGGTGTTTCATAGGTGAATACGATGTCGCTTTCGCCGGCTTCCACAGGGACCGCCATGAATCCCGTGTCCACCTTTTCCACAGGAACTTCCTCGCCGTTGACCGTGGCAGACCAGCCGTCCTCGTAGGGCACGCTGAAGAATACCAGATTCGGCTTTTCCGTGGTAATGGATGCCTGAAATCCGTAGGAATCATAGGTGAACGTATCGCAGGCAGAGGCAGCACGTTCGCTGCATTCGGTCAGGTACTCGTCCTCTGTCATGCGGAGATCCTGCGAGGTGATCGGTTTCATCCAGTTCCCGTATTTCTCCACCTGTTCGTCGGAGAGCACCAGCGCACGAATCAGAAGCGGGCAGCGCTGGCTCTCGGAAGTGGCATCCCACACATCCTCGGAGATATACTGATCGAACGTAAAGCCCATGGGAATATAGGCGGTATTCCGGAAGCGCCGGAATCCGTTTTCCGTTTCCTCGTAAACGAAGCCGGGCAGATCCAGTTCCGGTGTTTCGGTGATGGCGTTGCTCACGTCCACCTGATCAAAGTAGTACTTGACGGAGAACAGTCCACGCAGGGCGTAGTAGGAGAGATCCGGACGGGAGGCAACGTCCCGTGTGACGCCGATGCTCTCATAGAAATCCATGATGGATACCGGCACAACACTCTGGAATGCACGCATGCAGGGGAGCTTCCAGAGCATGGGGTAGTTGTCGCAGTTCTCGGAGATGTCTGTCCGGAAAAAGTCGTCCTCGGAAACCGAGATGGAGATGTCGTTCTCCGGGTCAATTGCCTCGTCCACATACTGTCTGGCACGCTGGGGTGTGAATGCGCCGAAGTATACTACAACCATGGTACAGATCAGGCAGGCGCAAGTGGTGGTGAGGACGGTGAGTTTCCAGAAAGGCTTTCCGGCGTTTCTGCGGCGAATGAGCAGGGCAGCCAGCACCAGAAATGCTGCGCAGACCGCCAGTACCAGATAGAAGTGCTCCGGATAATTGGGAAAGGAGAACCAGACGACGTTTCCCTCTTCGTCTTTCTTGGGCAGCAGGGAGATCGCTGCAAACGCTGCCATGAAAATGGCACAGATACGGAAGCCGTACCGCCACTGGATTTCCTTTTGATCCAGCGCATAGGCGGTCATCATGGCGAGGATCAGCACGGGCATATAGAACCAGCGTGCATAATAGGAACCGTTCAGCGCATAGAATGCACTGTTGAGAATGGGAACGCAGGCGCATACGGCGCAAATAATGGTCAGACGCTTTGCCCAGTGGCCGTCCCGCTGTTTCAGGAAAGAGAGGGCGCCAGCCATGGAAAACACAGGGAGATAGCCGCCGATGGAAGCCCATTTTGCCGCATTGGAGGAGAACAGGTTCGGTCTTGCCGGAACGTCCGGAATCAGGAACAGACTCAGGAGAATGCGCCAGATTCTGGTGCGGTCGCTGTATGCCATCATGTCCATGCCATAGAGGTGTTCGGAAACCCGATCGTTGGCAAAGACGGCGAGGGCTGCCGGAAGCAGAACGGCGCACGCAATGGCAACGCCGAGAATTGCTTCAAAGAGCAGGACGAAGAATTTTCGCAGGGAGGCATGGAAATCCCTGGAGAAGCAGCGCACAATGAAATAGAGCACCAGAAATACCACTTGTCCCGTGAAGAAGAAATAGTTGAGGGCGGCGAGCAGGGCAACTGCCAGCGCAAAAACGCCCCGCCGATTCCGGTTGACGCACTCCTCCATGGCGATGAGCAGCAGGGGGAAAAACGCCGTGACATCCTGAAAATGATTGAAAAACAGGTTGAATAGCTGGAAGCCGGAAAAGGCGTACAGCAGACCGCCCACAATGGCGGCGTTGGAATTCTGCACAAACCTGCGGATGTAGGCGTAAGCGGTCAGTGCAGCGACACCATGCTTGATGCAGAGCAGAATGGGGATAGAAAATGTCACCCAGCTTCGTGGCAGAATGGTGGTGATCCAGAAGAACGGGCTGCCGAACAGGTAGAAGGCATAGGAGCCGATGAAGTTGGCGCCCAGATCGGTGTACCAGTTCCAGCCGAAGCTGCCGCTGCGCACGGCGTCGTTGGCAAGATTGTAGAACGGAATCTGCTGCGAATTGAAATCGCCGTAGTAGATGAAATAGCCGCCGTCTGCGATGATGACGGGCAGGAATACCAGCAGCAGCGTGCCGAATCCCAGAAGAAAGGTCAGCAGGTAGCGCCGCCGCTCGTTGTTCCAGGAATCGGGGCGAAGGGAAATGTGTTTCATGAATGGTGTGCTCCTTATTCGGTGTGTCTGCGGCAGGAAACTTCTGTCTGCCGCTGCATATACTGTAGCAGGCGGATTATTCCCAGAGGTGTCTGCGGAAGGATCGCCGGAAAAAGACGACATTGGTCATGACACCGCCGTCCACGATATCCACGTAACCGTAGGAGGGGTCGCGTCCGTCTCGTGGGCAGCTGGCGCTGCCGGGATTCATCACATAGACACCGTCGGTATAGGCGCACATGGAACAGTGGGTGTGTCCAAAGAGGGCGATGTCGCAGTGATTTTCTTTTGCCATCTGCACCAGCTGTTCTGTGCCGTAGTATACGCCGTATTTATGACCGTGTGTGAAAAAGATCTTGTGCTGGAGCGATACACGCAGCGTTGCAAAAAGCGGTGTGCTGCTGCCGAAGTCGTTGTTGCCCCTGACACGGAGAAACCGTGATGCCAGTTCCGGCTTGTCTGCCAGCAGCGCACGGCACTCCTCTTCGCAGTCGCCGAGGTGAAGGATATAATCGGCGTTCTGATTCTCCTCTACAATGCGGGTGAGTGCACGGAGATCTCCGTGGGTATCAGATATCACAAGAATGCGCATAAGTACCTCCTTGGTCGATGATTGGATCAACCTATATTATAGCACAATCGTAGCGGTAATACAATATCTTCCGTGGAATATTTTTTCAGCCGTTTCGAAGGTGCGCCGTATCTTTTCGCAGAAATGCGTTTGGATGCTGACAGAAATTCTCTCGTTTTTGCAGGGGATTTTTGATGCTGGAAAGGAGCAGAAGCATATGGATCGACAGAAATTAGACCCGAAACAGGTGGATCAGCTGCTGGCAGCAGCCGGAAAAAAGCTGGGCGTTCCGCCGGCGCAGCTGCGTCAGGAACTGGAGTCCGGTAAGTATGACAAGGTGCTGAAAAACATGAGTCCCAAGGATTCCGCCATGTTGCAAAAGGTGCTGAAAAATCCGGAGATGGTGGAGAAGCTGGTGAGTTCGCCGCAGGCACAGGCGCTGTATCAGAAGCTATCCGGAAAAAAATAGACGGTAGAGCGGATGCGCACACGTTGGAGGAGGTGAGCGGCGGTGGACGATATGCTGGGGAAAATGGGGGAGCTTTTGTCCGACCCTGAGAGCTTGCAGCAGCTTCAGGAGCTGGCGCAGATGCTCCGGCAGCAGGAGGATGACGGCACGGAACAATCGTCCTCAGACACAGCCTCCGATGCAGCATCATCCGCAGAGGAATCGTCATCCGGCGGTTTTGACATGGGGATGCTTTTGAAGGTGCAGGAGCTGATGGGAGCGATGCACCGCAATGATGAGGATACGCAGCTGCTTATGGCACTTCGGCCACATCTGAAAACAGACCGGCAGAAAAAGGTGGATCAGGCGGTCAAACTGCTGAAACTGTATGCAGTTTTCAGTGCGGTAAAGGAGAACGGACTGCTTCAGGATTTGCTCTAGGCGCAGGAGGTGAGGACAGATGGCACGGTATTCTCCGCAGGAACAGGACAACATGCGGCGGGAGGCTTCGAGGCGTGCACGGGAAATGCAGCAGCGTGCGCCGATTCTTCCCGGCGGGATGCGACAGGAACCCATGGGGGATATGCTGCCATCTTCTGCCGCTCCGGAACCGCCAGTAAAACCGCCGGCAGGAACACCGTTTTCCGGATTGGCGGAGCTGGTAAATCACGGGCCGGCTGAGCTGCTCTCACATCTGGACAGCGACCACATGTTGATTTTGGCGATGATGGCGATGATTTACAAAGACGGCGGAAATGAGAACTGCGACAAAAAGCTGCTGATGGCGCTGGCGTACCTGCTGACGTAGGCGAGGAGGAGATGACAAGATGAATGATGTGATATTCTGGTCGGTCTGGGCGGGGCTTGCTCTGGTCATGATCCTGTATTATTTTCGGAGAAAGCACCCCATTCGCTCAATGCTGGCGGGAACGATTGGCGGACTTGCTGCGCTGTTTCTGGTGCACTACGGCGGGCATCTCTTCGGGTTTACGCCGGCGCTGAATGCGCTGCATCTGTTGCAGTCGGCGATCTTGGGAATCCCCGGTGTGATTCTTATGATTGCGCTGCACTTTGCAATCTGATACAAAAACGCCTGTTCCAGATCCGGAACAGGCGTTTTTGAACGTATACGAAAAGGGACACACTCCCAGCGGAACATGTCCCTCTTGTTTGACAATTGGACTTGTCAGAGAACTTACTTCAGTTCGATGGTAGCGCCAGCTTCTTCCAGCTTAGCCTTCAGAGCCTCAGCGTCAGCCTTCGGGCAAGCTTCCTTCAGGGTAGCCGGAGCAGACTCAACCAGAGTCTTAGCTTCCTTCAGACCCAGACCCAGAGCTTCCTTAGCAGCCTTGATAACAGCCATCTTAGCGTCACCGAAGGATGCCAGAACAACGTCGAACTCAGTCTTTTCAGCCTCAGCAGCGCCTGCGCCTGCACCAGCAGCCGGAGCAGCTGCAACAGCAGCGGTTACACCAAATTCTTCCTGGATTGCGTCAACCAGTTCAGCCAGTTCCAGAACGGACAGTTCCTTGATATCTTCAACGAACTTCAAAATCTTTTCAGATGCCATGATAATTAACTCCTTTATAATTCAATTTCAGTTGCAGCAGGGAACCATAGCCCTGCTAGGATTATGCAGCGGAATCTTCCGACTTGCTGTCCACCACTGCCTGCAGGGTTGCAGCCAGCTTCTGGATCGGACCCTGGAGAGAGCCGACCAGCTGTGCCAGCAGCACCTCCTTGGACGGGATCTTCGACAGCTTTTCTACGCCTGCTGCGTCATAAGCAACGCCCTCTACGTAACCTGCCTTCAGGTTGAAGAAGTCGTCCTTGTCTTCAGCAAACTTGCCCAGAATACGAGCCGGAGCAGTCTGATCGTCGTTGGACAGAGCAACTGCAGTTGCGCCGTGCAGCACGTCGTCAAATGCATCGATGCCCATGTTCTTGAATGCAAAACGCAGCAGAGAATTCTTTTCTACCATGTAGGTAACGCCAGCTTCCCGCATTTCACGGCGCAGCTTGGTGTCATCTTCTACAGAGATGCCCTGATAATCTACCAGAACGAAAGAAACGCTCTTCTGGAGCTGTTCGGTCAGGACAGCTACCTTTGCCTTCTTGCCTTCCAAAATCTTTTCACTTGCCATAAGATTTCACCTCCGATAAAAAGTTCATCGTATTGGGGAAACCGCCACAGGGGGAGGCCTCTCTGGAAATCGCAATAAAAAAACACGATCCGCTAGGAATCGTGCGCTGTGTATCACAGAAAAATCATTGCACATTCCTCGGTTGGATTTACGGCATATGCCACCAACTGTCTTTAGAATACGATGTTGCATAGCAACGTATTTTAGTATAGCACAGCATTCTGGCATTGTCAAGCTTTCTTGCAAAAAAACATGTAAATTATTTTTGAACGCAAGAATCCCCCTGCCGAGGCAGGGGGATTCGCATGGGAAAATTCACATGGTGGAAAACATTAGTCGAAATACAATGTGACAGACTTCAGATCAACTTCGCCCCAGTAACGGTACAGGGTGAGGCAATCCTGCGGATTTTTCACATCAAAGGTGATGGTGTTGTCGGACTTCATGTCGTTGGAGTGATAGGACTTCTGCTCTGCCCAGTTTCCAAGTACCAGTGCGCCGTTGAATCCATAGCCCACATTGTCGCCAAAAGTCACCTGAATCTTAGTGATGCTCTTATAATCGTACTTTTTCAGAGAATAGGACTTTCCGAAAGAAACATCTGTCAGAACTGCGGTCTTGCTGCTCTCCGAAGAGGTGGTGACTTTGGTTGTCGTAGTGGTTGCCTTTGTGGTTGTCGTAGTAGCCTTGGTAGTTGTGGTAGTCGGTTTTGTGGTTGTTGTGGTCGTAGTAGCCTTGGTAGTTGTGGTAGTCGGTTTTGTCGTTGTTGTGGTCGTAGTAGCCTTAGTAGTTGTGGTAGTCGGTTTTGTCGTTGTTGTGGTTGTGGTAGCCTTGGTGGTGGCAGTAGTTACCGCACTGCTGCCACAGTGGAGGATGACAGAATCCAGGTCAGTATCGCCGTACCACTTATAGAGTATCATGGAGTTGTAGAACTTATCCAGATCAACGGTCAGTGTATTTCCCGCCAAATCATTCGTAGTATAGTTCTTGGAGAGATTCCAGTTGCCGAAGGAGGCACAGCCGTTCATTCCGTACTGCGGAACATTTTTGAAGACGAAAGAAACGGAGGAGATTCCCGCATTCTGATAGGGTGTCAGATCGTAAGTTTCGCCGATCTTCACATCGGTCAGAACGATATCACTGCCATCCGAAGCAGCGGTGGTCTTGGTGGTTGCCTTTGTGGTGGTAGTTGCGGCAGTTGTCGCAGAAGTGGTAGTTTCTGTGGGTTTTGCCGTCGTTGCCTGTGTGGTTGCAGCAGAAGTTGCTTTCGTCGTAGCCTTTGTGGTAGTTGTTGTGGAAGCAGTTGTCTGCTGTGTGGTCGTTGTCGTAACAGGCTTCGGATCGGTGTTGCCGTTGAGATAGGTGGAATTCAGCAGGTTTGCCCAATAGTTGCCCATCTTTTCGTAGCCGGTTTCGTTGGGGTGCACACCGTCATGCATATCGGTGGTTTCATCGATGACGCTGTGAATGTCGGCGAAAGAAATCTTTGCGCCCTCAGCCTGTTTCTTGGCAACCAGCGTCTGAATGGAGGCATTGTAGGAATCGATGCAGCCCTGAATCTTTGCGGTAAATGCCGCCGGATCGTTGGGGTAGTACATGCCGTATGCCCACAGCCAATCGTAGCGTTCTGCGATGTTGATGTTCGGGATGGTGGAAACGTACAGCATATCATTCTCGCCGTCCATATCTGCCAGAATGGTATCCACCAGATTTTCCAGACGATCGGTGATTCCGTCGTTATAGTTGCTCAGAATGTCGTTGGTGCCGATCTGGAGCAGTACCACATCTGGATCATAGGTTTCGATCATGTTGCCGTTGCCGTAGTCGCTGCTAATGGTTTCCAGAATGCCCTGACGAGTTTCAGTTCCGGTAATGTACTGGATGGCATAGCCGCTGTAGCCGGCATAGTTGCCGTCGTAGGCAACGGTCTGTCCCTGATACTGGAAGGATTCCGAGTTGCTGCCCTTCGGTCCCACCATATCAATGTTGGAGTATCCCATTTCTTCCAGCTCGTGGTAGAGATACTTTCGATAGCCGCCGCCGGTCCAATAGCCGTCTGTGATCGAGTCACCCAGTGCCATGATCTTGACATCAGAGGATACGGGAGCGGATTGCGGTGCAGCGGAGACCTGAAGTCCACCCATAACAGAAGTCAGACTCAGAACACATGCTGCGGTAAGCGATAGGAATTTTGCTTGTTTCATCATACTGAATCAGTCCTTTCCAAACCGCCTGAAATGCGATGCTTTCCCGTCGTGCTAAGGGATGCACGTCTCGGAAAATCATCGGAATTCCGGACATTATTTCTATTTTTAGTATACTGCTGCGGAGCAGAAAAGTCAAGGCGTTTCCGAAAACATTTACACAAGGTTTAAGAAGAATTTCCAAAATTCTGCAAAGCAGGACCTGCCGCACATGAAAACGACGTAGTTGCGAACAAAATCAATATTCTCAACTTTTCACATATTTGTATTTTATATGTGAAAAAATACTATTTAAAATGACGGTATGAAAATCACAAAATCCACAAAATGTAAGCAATATTATCCCGCAATCGAAATAAGAAGATCACAAAAAATTAACAGCAGTGGAAAAAACAGCGGAATCCTAGCGCATCTATGACTTTTTCTTTGATGAATACAATATTCTTTAAAGAAAAAATAACGCAAAAAATACCGTTGCAGCTTTGGACACAAAAAATCCCTGTCCACCCGAAAAAGTTGCGGGAGAACAGGGACTTTCTATCACGTCTGTTTCAAAGCTGTGCTGAGAACTCAGACACCATACTTGTTGGTAGCAACCTTTACGCCAACACCCATAGTAGAAGTTACGGTGCAGGACTTCAGGTAAGTACCCTTTGCAGCAGACGGCTTAGCCTTTACGATAGCTTCCATCAGAGTTTCGAAGTTCTGAACCAGCTTATCAGCGCCGAAAGAAGCCTTGCCGATGGGGCAGTGGATGATGTTGGTCTTGTCCAGACGATACTCGATCTTACCAGCCTTTGCTTCGGTGATTGCCTTTGCAACATCCGGAGTAACTGTGCCGGCCTTCGGGTTCGGCATCAAGCCGCGCGGGCCGAGGATTTTACCCAGACGGCCAACCAGACCCATCATATCCGGAGAAGCGATGACAACGTCAAAGTCCATCCAGTTTTCCTTGGTGATCTTGTCTACCAGATCCTGACCGCCTACATAGTCAGCGCCGGCAGCCTGAGCAGCCTCGTACTTGTTTTCCTTGCAGAAAACGCAAACACGAACCTTCTTACCAGTACCGTTCGGCAGGACAACAGCACCGCGAACCTGCTGGTCAGCGTGACGGGAGTCAACGCCCAGACGGATGTGTGCTTCAACGGTTTCGTCAAACTTTGCCTTTGCGTTGGTGCAAACCAGAGACAGCGCCTCTTCCGAAGCATACTGCTTGTTGCTATCTACAGCCTTCCGGCTGTCAACATATTTCTTTCCATGTTTCATGATATTATATTCCTCCTAGTGTAGTGGTGTACCGGACTGCTTACACGCAAATCCAGCTAGCGGAAATTTCCTCCCACCATTGAGAAGTCAGAGCGTATGGAATTCCACCGCAGCTGAATTCCATTAATCAACGACAACAACGCCCATCGAACGAGCGGTACCAGCGATCATGCTCATTGCAGCTTCCAGAGAACCAGCGTTCAGATCCGGCATTTTCTGCTCGGCGATCTTCTGAACCTGTTCCTTGGTGATGTTTGCAACCTTTGTCTTGTTCGGAACGCCGGAAGCAGTATCAATGCCGCAAGCCTTCTTGATCAGAACGGCAGCGGGCGGAGTCTTGGTCACAAAAGTGAACGAACGGTCAGCGTAAACGGTGATGACAACCGGAATGATCATGCCGATGTCATTCTTGGTACGCTCGTTGAATTCCTTTGTGAATGCCATGATATTTACACCGTGCTGGCCGAGAGCCGGACCAACCGGAGGAGCAGGTGTTGCTTTACCTGCGGGAATCTGAAGCTTAATAAAACCTGTTACCTTCTGTGCCATATTGCACACCTCCATATTGTGGTAAATGGCGAGACAGCTATACTATCTCTCCCACCGGAATCCCTGTTTCGATTCCGAATTGTTTGTGACATAATTTGTAACCGATTCAGTCGTCCGCACGAATGACCTGATTGAGGCTCAGATGCACCGAAGTATCTCTTCCCATCAGGTGAATGATTACTTCAACATCATTGCTGTCCAGATCGATACTCTTGACAATCCCTCTCATGCCATTCATCGATGTGCCGGAAATCTCAACGGTATCGCCGACCTGATAGTCAACGGTAACTCCGGTGATTTTCTCCGAATCTTCTGCATCGTTGATGCCAAGCGCAGCAACTTCCGCATCTGACAGGGGAATGGGATCGGTGCCGGAAACGAATCCGACAAAGCCGGTAACGCCGCGAATATCCTTGATCACATGCCATGTGTCGCCGGTATAAACCATTTTCAGCAGGACATAACTGGGGAACACCTTGTGTTCGACCACCTTTTCCTTGCCGTCTGTGATCTCGGTTACCTTTTCGGTAGGAACCCGAACTTCTTGGATCAGGTCGTGGAGCTGGCGGTATTCCACCGCTTTTTCAATGTCCTGTGCCACCTTGTTTTCATAACCGGAATAGGTGTGAATCACATACCATTTTGCTGCCTCTGACATAATCAATCCTCCTGTTCTGTTCCCTGTTTACTTGGAAAGACCGATCAAGAACTTCATCAGATGCACAAATCCGCTGTCCAGCAGTCCGACCACAACAGAACCGATAACAACAACACAGAGAACAACCAGTGTGTTGTTGAACACCTTTTTCCGATCAGGCCAAACTACTTTTTTGAATTCTTTCTTCAGGTCTTTGAACCAGCCGGCGATCCGTGCAAAAATATTCTGCTTCTTCTCAGCATCTTTTTTGCCCTTGCCGCCGGATTTTTTGGAGTCTGTTTTTGCGGATGCTTTTTTTGCCTTTTTCTCAGCAGTCGCTTCCTGCTGAGCCTTCTTTTCAGTGTCAGCCATTGCGCTTCAGACCTCCATTACTTTGTCTCTTTGTGCAGCGTATGCTTCCGGCAGAACTTGCAGTGTTTGTTCATCTCAATCCGGTCCGGATTGTTCCGCTTATTCTTCTTGGTCACATAGTTGCGGCGCTTGCATTCTGTGCAAGCCAGTGTTACTTTCACTCTCATGATCGGCACCTCCTGCTTCGTTTACTTCTTCCGTTT
>NZ_FR897978.1:0-7489 GCF_000437175.1 Ruminococcus sp. CAG:330
CACCTCGCCAACTGCGCTCAGTTGGATCAGCCTGACAGATTCAACGATTCCGTTTCTTTTCGTTTTCCCACGTACTTTTTGCAATTTGCCCTTATTCTCCCTTGCGATTTATGCATTTCACATAATTTTAAAGGCGAATTCTGCTTTTCTGTTTGTACATTCCTACAAACTACTACCTAACCTATTGACAAACTAGGTATTTCGGCGTATAATGGGAATCAATCCGATAGGAACTTATCAAATTTCCCGTTTGCAGCAGGCGGGCGGGAATGTCCATACCTGTTTTTTACACGCAGAAAGGAAGGCTTCTCATGGCAAAGATTTTTCAGAAGATCACAGATCTCATTGGCGGGACACCGCTGCTCGAACTGACTCACATTGAACAGGAAGAAAAGCTGGATGCGACGATTCTCGCAAAGGTTGAGTTTTTCAATCCGGCCGGCAGCGTCAAGGATCGTATTGCAAAGGCAATGCTGGACGAAGCTGAGGCAAAGGGACTCATCACCCCGGGAAAAAGCGTGCTGATCGAACCGACCTCCGGAAACACCGGCATTGGTCTGGCTGCGGTTGCAGCTGCGAGAGGCTACCGCCTCATCATTGCCATGCCGGAAACCATGTCCATCGAACGCCGGAATCTCATGAAGGCATTTGGCGCAGAGCTGGTGCTGACCGAGGGCGCAAAAGGCATGAAAGGTGCCATCGAAAAGGCTGATGAGCTGGCAAAGGAGATTCCGGACAGCTTTATTCCGTCTCAGTTTACCAATCCGTCCAATCCCAAGGCACACTACCTGACCACCGGTCCGGAGATCTGGAACGACACCGACGGCAACGTGGATATCTTTGTGGCTGGCGTTGGTACCGGCGGAACGGTTTCCGGCACAGGCGCATACCTGAAAGAAAAGAACCCCAACGTGAAAGTGGTAGCAGTGGAGCCGAAAAGCTCTCCGGTGCTGTCCGAGGGTCATGCTGGCGCACACAAGATTCAGGGCATCGGTGCGGGTTTCGTGCCGGAAACACTGGATACCAAGGTCTATGATGAAGTCATCGCCGTGGAGAACGAGGACGCATTCCTGACCGGACGCAGAATCGCTCGCAGCGAGGGTGCTCTGGTGGGCATCTCCTCCGGCGCAGCTGTCTGGGCAGCCATCCAGCTGGCAAAGCGTCCGGAAAACAAGGGCAAGACCATTGTGGCGCTGCTGCCGGATACCGGTGAACGCTACCTGTCCACCCCGATGTTCGCTGACTAATCATTCGAATCCTTGTTTCACGTGAAACATTATTTCAGAGCTTGTGTTCATAGGAAATATATGCGGATTTTCGAGCAAATTTTTTTGCAGACAAGGCAAAAATTTGCAGGCATACTTTCGTATGGCAAGAATTTTTAACGCAGTATGCAACAAAATTTGCCGAAAAGACGTAGATAGACGCCTATGAACACGAGCTCTTAAACCGAGAGAAGGGAAAATACATGCAGTCGATTCTTTGCTTTGGCGATTCCAATACGTGGGGTCTGAACCCACGGGACAACAGCCGTTTTGACGACCAGACACGCTGGACGGGGCTTCTGGACGATCTGCTTCGTCCGTTTGGAAAGCGGGTCATCGAAGAGGGACTCTGCGGGAGAACCACCCAGTTCCACGACTGGTACCGGAAAAACCGCTGCGGTCTGGACGCTTTTCCGCTGCTGCTGGAGAGCCACAGTCCGCTGGCAGGCGTGGTCATCATGCTGGGCACCAACGACTGCAAGACGTGCTTCCACGCCTCTGCGGAGCAGATCGCCGGGGGTGTGCGCCAGCTAGTACGGCAGGCAAAGCATGCCGGCGTGCCGGAAATTCTGGTGGTGTCCCCTATCGTGCTGGGACATGGCGTGGCGCGGTTTGACGGCGAGTTCAACGAGGATTCCGTCGCCCTCTCCCACCGCCTGAAAGCGGCATATGCCAGCGTGGCTGCGGAGGAGGGCTGCCGGTTTCTGGCGGCATCGGACGTGGCGTTTCCCTCGCTGGAGGATCGGGAGCACATGAACGAGGACGGCCATCGTGCCCTGTCGGAAGCCGTATTCCGGCAGCTTCTCGCCGCTCAAAAAGAGGCTCCCCTGAAAGGGGAGCTGGCAGCCGCAGGCTGACTGAGGGGTTCGAACCCCCAAACATGTTTCACGTGAAACATTCCATCTGAAAAAACACACGGGCGGATGCCTTCCCAGAACTTCTGGAGAGGCACCCACCCGTTTTGTTTTATTTGACGTTCTGGTAAAAGGGAATGGCGTTATCCGCCTCCGTGGTGGACTCCGCATTGGCAGCGTCCGGCTCGGCGTAGTAGTAGCTGTAGCTGCCCTTGTCCGCCGGCTGCTTGGCGCTGTCGCTGCGGTGCTTCTGCATGAGAAGCAGCAGCACCCCCAGCAGTGCGATTGCAATGCAGATCAAAATGCCTGCCAGTTTCTTTTTGGTCATGGTAAAGTTCTCCTTTCTTTTGGTAAGCCTTCTTATAGGATTCCAGCTGCGGAAGCCACTTGCAGCAGCTTCTCGATCATGACATTGTTGTAGACGCTGTCCTTCGGAGCGCTGCACACGATCATACAGCAGCTCGCCAGTACCTGTGTCCGATCCTCGCTGAGGATGGTCATCATCATGGTGCGGTTCTCGCGGCCGTTTTCGTCGTCCAGCTCTGCCGTTCCGGATTTGCACAGGATCCTGCCGGAGCCGGACAGCGCCGTGTATTTGCCGTTGGTGTAAGCATCGAAGCAGTCCGCCAGACCGCCCGCCAGAATGTCATCCTCCGGCGTGATGTCCATGTGGTACGCTTCTTTCGGCTGAGGGTCGGCTGTGTAGATCTTCTCTCCGTCCGGTTGAATGACGCTGGCAATATAGAACGGAACGTAGAACTCTCCGGAGAATGCGTAGTTGTAGAGCTGGCAGAGCCGGATGCTGGACAAATACGCATCCTGTCCGAAGTACAGATAGGGCTGGCGCTCGTCTGCGGTTTCGATGCCGTCCAATGAATTGATCTCCGTGGTGAGGGACTTGTCCAGCCCGAACAGCGAGCGGAGCTTGTCGTAGCAGTCCGGCAGCTGGAGGGCGTGGCGGACGAAATAGGTGTTGGAGCTGAATTGCAGTGCGTCGGACAGGCTCACCAGCCGGCTGTACTGTCCGTTCCCCAGATCGCTGCCGTAATCTCCGGCTATGTTGTAATCCCAGTTCTGAATGGTCTTGCCGTTGTTCAGGGTGATGGCAGACAGATCCTCGAAGCTGTCGTTGTACAGGGAGTAGTCCTCGGGCAGGTCGCTGTCATACTCCAGCAGTGTTCTTGCGGTGATGGCTTTGAAAACGCTGCCCTTTGCCATGGCGCTGGCGTTGTAGTCCACGAAGCTGTCCGTCTGCTCAGAGATGCCTAAATAGACGTCTGCCGGCGAGCTGAGGACGTTGTTTCCGGCGTCTACCAGCACTGCACCATCCCGCAGGACGATGCAGATGCCCGCCTGTACGTCGCCGCCGTACTCCGCAAGCGCCTCGTTTGCCGCTGCCATGGCGCTGCTGTGCAGCGTGGTGACGATGCTGTCCCCGGTCCGTGCGAGCCGGTTCGCTTTGGCAACACTGGACAGCAGGATGTTCCCCATCCCCTGCACCAATCCTCCGCCGGTGTCCGAACCCAGCACCTGATAACCCTCCGCACCGCCATAGACGGTGAAGCCGCTCTCCTCGTTGACGTACTTCTGGGCGATGTCTGTGCCGTCGTTCAGGGTGTACACACTGCCCCAGTCGTAGGCGGTATTGGGCAGGATGTCGTTCCCGAGCACTGCCTCCAGCGCCGAACCGTTCTGCTCCTCCGCCTGAATGACCGGGCGGAGGCTCTTGGTGTGGCTGGACAGCGAAATCACTGCGGCGGAAAGGATAACGGCGGTTCCGATTCCCACAATGCGGAGGTTTCTTTTGGCGTATCTCATGGTATCTTATCTCCTTCCGAATTTGAAATGGGTGCCGAGACTCTCCATGCAGTCCCCGTCATAGGTCAGGAAGCCCAGCAGAATGCCGGAGGCCCCCAGATACGAAAGACTGATACTGCTGGTGAAAAACGGCTGCACTCCAAGGATGGGCAGAATGCCGGTGATTGCCAGCAGGTTATAGAGCATGGTCACGCCCACGAAACAGAGCGCCATGCTGCGGAAGTAGTTGTGCAGCTCCGAGGAGGCGTTCATCAGCTCCCTGCTGCTAAAGATGACAAACAGCAGCGTCACCAGCAGCATCAAAAAGAGGAATCCCCAGCCAAGATAATGGGTGTCGGACACGAGAATCATGTCCGTCTGCCATTCCGGGATGTGGCTTGCCCGGTAGCTGCCGAACAGCCCTGCCTTTGTCAGTGACTTCAGGCCGCTCTCAATTTGATAGGTCATGCCGGAACGGATGGAAAATTTGCCCGCCAGGTCTGCCAGAAAGCTGATGCCGCTCTTCTCAAAGCGCGGATTTGCCAGCCACAGAATGCCGATGCCGCCTGCCGGAACTGCCGCCAGGAGCAGGGCGATCCATTTCTTATGGCGATTTCTGCGGGGGTAAAAAAGGGTGTACCACACAAAGAAAGCGGCATACAGCAGTGCCGGAATGCCGGTCTCGTGTTTGACCACCAGGGTCAGGCAGATCAGTGCGCACAGGACAACGCTGACGATTTTCCGTGCGCCGTCCTCCTGAAAGCCCGTACCCATGGTGAGAGTCGCCAGAATCGCCATGGGCAGCCCGATGAGGATACCGAAGACGGAGGCGGTGTTGCCACGGGAGAGGAACATTGCCATCAGACAGGACACGATGTCTGCCGCCCAGAGCAGCAGCAGCGGAAGCCGTTTTCCGTCTTCCTGCCAGCGCTCCAGAAGAGAGATTCCAACCCATGTGACCGCTGCCAGAAGCAGCATTCCGCAGGATCTGATGCCCATCCAAAGCCCCAGATTGCCCACCTCGCTGCCGATGTTGTACGTGGAGATCAGAACGGTAGCATTGCTGCCCAGAAGCAGCACAGCCGTAAAGACGGCACTATGGAGTGCCGTGGGGGTTAATTTTTTCGCTGCGAATACCACAGTCAGAACGACTGCCAGTGTATTCAGCAGGAAGCCAAGCATCGCAGAGGGGACGTGAGACAGGGTCGACGTCACAAATGTGTGAAGCGACAGCAGCACCGTTACGCCAATGGCGGAGAGCCCGTAGAGGAGGGTTCTGTGCTCTGCGACGTTTTGAAGTTTGCCGTGAAGCATGTTGGTTAATTCTCCTTTCGTTCTGTTGCGGCAGCCCTGTGTGCGGGCTGCCGTTGCTGTTGTGCCGGACCTTTGGTCTGGCTGTGAGCCTGCCGGCTCGTTGTTCTGGTGTGACCTCCTTTCCTCTCTATTGTACTACGCTGCAATGCCACCAAAATCCGGCGGGTTCAAAAAAACGGGCAGCGCCCTCCGTACATGGAGAACACCGCCCGTCTGTGGGAATTTGTGGCAGGTGGATTACTTGCCGTATTTTTCCTTGTGCTTTTGCTCCAGGGCATTGTACCAGGCTCTTCCCTCCGGACCGGAATCCCGGATGTAGAGCTTGAGTGTGTGGGTGTTGTTCCAGACGCTGATTCGCAGCTTGGCGATCATGGACTGGCACTGTCCGACGGACTTGATCAGCGCACTTTCACCGCTGCTGCTGCGCTGAAGCGCTGCCACTGCCTGCTGGCACTCCTTCTCGGCGGCGTGGAGCCGTGCGCCGGCCTCCACACTGCGGTAATAGAGGCTCTTCAAGTACCGGTAGTTACGGCTTTTGGCGTTTGCAGCGTTGCCGTTCATGTACAGGATGTAAGCCTGTGCGTAGGTGTTCTTCAGCTTGTTGAAGAATGCCGGATTGATGCGGATGACCGCCTTTGCCCGGCTGGAGGCGTGCTCCACCGCAGAACGGGTGAGCTCGATCTGCTGCACTTCTTGCGTGGGGACGGTGTATTTGGTGTCGCTCTGTTCCACCAGGTTTTCCCGCTGTCTGTAGTCGTATTCCCGGCTTGTGGGATTGTATGCGGTTACCGGATGCAGCTCCGTGTCCGTTTTGGTCTTTTTCTTGCAAAACGCCAGAATCAGCAGCGTGATGACCAGCAGACCGATGACAATGAGAACGATTGTTTTCATAAAAATTTTCCTTTCTTTTTGGCGGGAGATCCGCTTGTGCGGATTTCCGGTTTAGTCCATTGCCTGAATGATTTCCGTGACCAGCTCCACAGCGGAAGCGGTCTTGTCCTGTACGAAGCGTACGTATTCGTGGGGCGTGGGAATCGCATCAGCGTGGATTCCCTCCTTTTCGTAGTAGCACCAGCCGTATCCGGCAAAGATAACAGCGGCGATGAAACAAAGCAGTCTTTTCATATGGTCTGCACCTCCTTTCGTGTGTCCCTTTGTTTCTGAATTTAGTATACCATAGTCCGAAGCCGGAAAATGCAGGGAGTTCAAAAAAACGGGCAGCGCCCTCTGTGTAAGGAGGACACCGCTCGTCTATCTCAAAGGAAAAAGTATTTCAATTGGTTCACTGTGTTCCGGAGTTTCATTCGCAGCTTTAATTTTTGGATTGTGAACCGGAAGCGCCCGATCTCTGCGAGCGCAATTCTTCCGTAGCCATTTCCGGGCATCCTTTCCCAGTTCTCACTTAGCACATACTTTTCCATTGCGGATGCGGCACTACTGCATTCCGCATAGGCATAGCAGAGGCGTCTGATACTTTCCACACTCCGGCGATGGAGATGTTTTCGATATGCATGGTCACGGGAGCGTAAATTTTCTGCGCTGCCGTTCCGATACAGGGTGTATGCCTGTATGTAGTTCTTCTCAACCTCTTTGAACCATCTGGAGAGGTGGCGTTTTATCATTGACCGTGTGCAGGTATAGTCGATTCCCATCCAGATCGTATGAATCTGAAGCTTGTCCTGACTGGGGATGTCATACGGAATGTCGTCCTTTTCAATCAGACTGTCGCTGTCGAAACCGAAAAAATTTTTCATATGGTCTGTCACTCCTTTTGTACGCTGTGCGTTTTTGTGGTTAGTATACCATTCGGAAGCGTCCGGGATATGCAGGGAGTTCAAAAAAACGGGCAGCGCCCTCCGTGTAAGGAGGGCACCGCCCGTCTGGGGGGAGAGGAAAATTAGAACCTGTCTTCACAAGACACATGTATACGCTTGTGAAGACAGGTTCTTATTCGCCGTGCATCTCTTTGTGCTTCTCTTCCATGGATCTCAGAGCCTCGAACCACGCCCGGCCCTCCTCCGTACCGGAATCCCGAATATAGCGTTCGAGGTTATCAGCGTTATCACAAAGGAATTTTGCCAGCGTGATGGTGATGCACGAGCACGACCAAATGGATTCGATCAGCGCCTTTCCACCGCTGCCGCTGTGCTGGAGCGCATTCTTTGATTCCTCCATAGCATGCCATGCAGTGTGAAGCCGCTTGGCAGCCTCCGTACTCCGGAGGTACAGTTTCTTGAGATACTCGCATTCACGGTGCTT
>NZ_FR897979.1:0-1773 GCF_000437175.1 Ruminococcus sp. CAG:330
TGCGGGGCTTTGCGCCCTCGTACGGCCCGATCACGCCCATCTCCTCCAGCTCATCCATCATTCGTGCGGCACGGGCATAGCCCAGCTTCAGCCGCCGCTGGAGAGAGGAGGTCGATGCCTGACCGGCTTCCACCACGACCTCGATGGCACGTTCCAATATATCCTCATCGCTGCCCGGTTCCGGCAGGTCATTATTTTGTGTCTGCGCCGGTTTCTGTTCGCTTTTGACAACCGGAATGCTCTGTTCCACCTGCTCCATGATGTCGTCGCTGTACTGTGTCTGTGTCTGCGCCTTGATGAAGGAAACCGTCTTTTCGATCTCCTTGGTGGAGGTGAAGCAGCCCTGCACACGCACCGGCTTGATCTTGCCATTGGGAAGGTACAGCATGTCGCCGTGTCCCAGTAGCTTTTCCGCACCGCCGGTGTCCAGGATGGTGCGGGAGTCCACCTGCGAGCGGACGGAGAGGGCGATTCGGCTGGGGATGTTCGCCTTGATCAGACCGGTGATGATGTCTGTGGTCGGACGCTGGGTCGCAATGATGAGGTGCATGCCGGCAGCACGTGCTTTCTGTGCCAGACGGCAGATGGCGTCCTCCACTTCCTTGGAGGTGGTCATCATCAGGTCCGCCAGCTCGTCGATGATGACGACGATCTGCGGCAGCGGTTCCAGCTCGCTGTCCGGCTGGGATGCCATAGTGTTGTAGTCGCTGAGGTCACGGACGCTGTTCTCTGCAAACAGGCTGTACCGCCGCTGCATCTCCTGTACCGCCCAGTTCAGCGCACCGGCTGCCTTTTTGGGGTCGGTGACCACGGGGATGAGCAGGTGGGGGATTCCCTCGTATACGGTAAATTCTACGATCTTCGGGTCGATGAGGATGAGCTTGACCTCGTCGGGAGAAGCGTGGTAGAGAATACTCATGATGATGGAGTTGGTGCAGACGGACTTACCGGAACCGGTTGCGCCGGCGATGATCATGTGAGGCAGCCGTGCGATGTCGCCAACAATACAGTTTCCGGCGATATCTCTGCCCACGGCAAAGGCGAGCTTGCTGCTGGCATTGCGGAAGTTGTCGCTCTCCAGAATTTCCCGCAGGGAGACGGTGTCCTTGTGACTGTTGGGGACTTCGATGCCGATGGCAGGCTTGCCGGGAATTGGCGCTTCGATACGGACCCCCTGCGCTGCCAGCGAGAGGGCGATGTCATCCGCCAGACCGGTGATCTTCGAAACCTTGACACCGGCGGCGGACTGAATTTCATAGCGTGTGACAGACGGCCCTCTGGAGATGCCGGTGATGCGGACGGTCACGCCAAAGCTGTTGAGCGTGTCCACCAGAATGCCGGCCTTTTCCTTCAGCTCCTGCTCCGCAGCAGGGTCGTTGGCACGGCTGATGCCCGGCTGGAGGAAGTCCATGGGCGGAATCTGATAGGGCTTTTGCAGCACGGCAGACTGGGGCACTGCCAATTCCGGTGCGCCGGCAGACTCCGCCTGTTTTTCGGCTTTTGCCAGCTCCGGCGGGGCTGCCGACCATTCCTCCGGTGTGACAATGCCGGCGGTGTCTCCGTCTGTGGGGATGGGCAGGTCAATGTCCATGTCGTACGGCTCGCCCTCCTGCGGTCTGGAATCCCGAATCATGGCTTCCAGCTCAGAGGAGAAGTCCGGCTGTGCCTCCGGCGCAGGTGCTGCGGCAGGCGGTTCCGGAAAAACGGGGTCGGGCTGTGCTGCTGCTCTGCGGGGCATCGGAGGCTGCGGCTCCTGCGGCAGGAAGACTTCCG
>NZ_FR897980.1:0-3501 GCF_000437175.1 Ruminococcus sp. CAG:330
TGCAAAGTCGCCAGACGCTCTTTGTGCGGTATTGCCCTAAGTCTTATTTTTTCTTTTCGTCTTTCGGACGGTACGAAGAGCCGTCCGGCTCGACGATCACCGTATTGTCCAGCTGGCCACGAAGATTTCCCACCACGGCACGGCGGTACTCATTGCGCAGGGCTTCCTGCTCCTGCTTTTCCTCCGTCGTCAGTCCCTCGGTGCGGGACTTCTTTGCCAGTTCATTGATACGTGCTAGTTTTTCCGGATGCATTGTCATTCCTCCCAGTGTGATCTGCCATGTTTCAGGGAACTGCGCTGCGTCATTTCCGGCGCAGTCTTGCGTAAAATTTCCCCATTAAGTATAGCACTTCCTCTCGGAAAATGCAAGCAATTCCGACAGTGTTTGCAAAATCTGCATAATTTTTTTGCGTATTATCCGGAAAGATTTCCCATCACGATTCTCAGATCAGGAGTGGATTCCTATGATAAAAACAGCATTGATTACCGGTGCATCCCGCGGCATTGGCGCAGCGACCGCACGCCTGCTCGCCGCAGACGGCTACTGCGTCGCCGGAACCTGCTGCCGCAGCCAGGCGGAGATGGAGGAGCTTGCACGCACTACAGGCATTCTCCCCATCCGGACCGACCTCTCCGACCCCGCACAGATCCCGCAGCTGGCGCAGCGTGCGCTGGAACTGCTGGGACACGTGGACGTTCTGGTCAACAACGCCGCCTGTTCCTACATCGACCTCTTCCAGTGTATGCCGCCGGAGCGCATCCGGGAGCTGTACGCCGTCAATCTCACTGCCGTGGTGGAGCTGACACGGGCGCTGCTGCCCAGCATGCTGTCCCGCCACAGCGGCTGCATCATCAACATCTCCTCTGTCTGGGGGGAGACCGGCGCCTCCTGTGAGGTGGACTATGCCGTCACCAAGGGCGCTGTGCTGGCGCTGACACGGGCGCTGGCAAAAGAGGTGGGGCCGTCCGGCATTCGGGTAAACGCCGTTTCGCCGGCGACGATCCTCACCGACATGACCGCCCATCTCCCGCCGGAAACGCTGGCGGAACTGGCGGAGGAAACGCCGCTGGGGCGGAACGGCACACCGGAGGATGTGGCGGAGGCAGTGCGCTTTCTCGCCTCTGACCATGCCGCCTTTATCACCGGACAGGATCTCCCCGTCAACGGCGGATTTCTATGCGTTTAAGCACCGTTTCTAAAATCAACGGTGCGCCTGGTATATGTCTTTCTGCAAATTCTCCGGTTCGTATCGTTTTGCACAAATTTCACATGCCGCCGGTTTTTCTTTCGATAGAATTTACAAAGTTCGTGAAAAATGGGTGAGTATTTCCCCGGAGCGCTTGCAGAATCTGCGGGTTTGTGCTATAGTAAAAGGGTATCGGCTCTGTTTGGAAATCCCATTTTTCCGGACAGACACACAATCATTTTACGTAAAGGTGAGAAAGACAAATGAAACAAAATCATTCGTGGAAAGGCTGGTTTTCCTCGGTGCGGGCCTGGGGATGCTCCGTACAGGAAAAGCGTTCCTACAATACCCTGCGCTTCCCCATGACCAATCGGCTGATCCTGCTGCTCTACCCGCTGTTCATTGTCTGCATGGCAGAGCTGAATCAGGATAAGTACCCCAGCAAGCTGGTGCTCTTCATCTCCGAACACCCCACCATCATGCTGTTCAACGTTCTGATCGCAGCGCTGATCTTTACAGGGCTGCTGCTGCTGTTCCGTTCCGGATGGTTCTCCATGCTGGTGGAAAGCGTCATCTATATGGCGCTGAGCATCACGGAGCTTTTCAAGTACAACACCAACGGCAACCACCTCATCATGACAGACATGAAACTGGCACGGAGTCTGAAGAGCCTGACCTCCTTTGCCTACATCAAGATCACACCAAGACTGATCCTCTATCTGGCGATCTGTCTGGGATTCATCCTGCTGGCGTTCTGGTTCAACCCACGGCTCAGGAAGCGCACCAAGCTGCGCAAGCGTCTGCTGCCGGGACTCGCCTGCCTGATCTGCTGCGTGATGGTCGTTACCGTTCCTGCAGTCTCCCGGCCGGTCTATGCGCTGTTCCGTCTGGACACCAAGGAGGCAGACAACACCTTCATTCTCAACGAGAAGTTCGAGAACAACGGCTTTCTGGCGTTCTTTATGCAGACCGGTTCGGAGAATCTCTCCAACCAGCTGGATGAGCCGGCGGACTACGCCGAGAACAGCGACAACGCCATCCGGCAGTATCTGGCAAGCGACGTTGCGGAAACCAACTTCAAGAACGGCGTAAAGCCCAACGTCATTGAGATCATGTCCGAGTCCTTCGCCGACTTCCGGGTATTCTCCAAGGAACTGGAGGAGCTGGGCTACACCGGTCTGGATTCCTACTATGCCGGTCTGGACAAGGCGGCATCCATGGGAACGGAGGGCAAGTTCATCGTTCCCACCTATGCCAGCTACACCGTGCGCACGGAATTCGAGATGCTGTTCGGTCTGCCGGTCAAGTCCCTGAACGACCCGAATATGCCGCAGCGCATGCTGCTGGACCGCCAGCAGCCCACCATCCCCTCCTACTACAAGAGCTGGGGCTACACCACAGCGTATGTGCACCCGTTCCAGAGCAGCTTCTACAGCCGCAAGCGCATCTACAGCAACTTCCGGTTCGATACCATGATCTTTGAGGACGACTTCACCGTTCCGGTCACCACCTACGGCGAGTACATCGACGACAATGTAGTATACGATCAGATCGAGTCCCTCATCGCCTCTTCCAGCGAACCGCTCTATCTCCACGCCACCACCATGCAGAACCACCAGCCCTATTCGGACGGCGACAGCGACGACGAATTCCTGAACTATCTGTCCCGCATCCAGCACTCCGCAGACGGTCTGGCAGAGATGCTGGAGCATCTGTCCGAAGCCAACGAGCCGACCATCGTGCTTTTTATCGGCGACCACTTCCCCTCGCTGCGTGGCGATAACGGCATTTACAACCAGCTGAACATCACCAGCGAAAACTGCTCCGACCTCTATGAGCAGCACTACATCCTCTGGAACAACTTCAACATGGACACCAGCGTGCTGCCCAGCGATCCGGTTTCCATCTTCTATTACCCCTATCTCATCATGGAGATGATCGATGCCCCCCGGGACAGCTTTACGCAGACTATGATGGACGAGATGCAGACCGAACCGGTCTACTCCACCAACTATCACCCGTTCCAGGAGCCCGATCAGAAGCTGAATACGCTGACCTATGACCGTATTCTGGGAGATATCATCTCCCCCAGCGCGCTGGATGTTCTCCCCGATCCGGAGGAGGATTCCACAGAGGAAACCACAACGGATTGAGCAGAGGTGCGATATCATAATTCATGAAGCAAAGGGACATGGTGCGATCCATGTCCCTTTTTGTGTATTGTAGATGATAAACAAAGCATATCGTGCGGAAACGAAAAGACTCTAGAACCGTTGCCCCCGTCAGGCTGATCCAACTGAGCACAGTTGGCGAG
>NZ_FR897981.1:0-9588 GCF_000437175.1 Ruminococcus sp. CAG:330
GCCCACCTTGACGATGGACACGCTGGAAGCGTCATCACGCACGGTCAAGCCGGCATCCTCTGTTTCCACGCTGGCGGTGCCAGTTGTGGTGACCTTGCCGTCTGTGATGGTGAATCGGAAGTCAGTGATGCAGGTGAATCCATCCGGTGCGGTCTTCTCGTGGAGGATATACTCACCGTCCGGCAGATCATACAGTTCCACTGCCTTGTCGCCGGATGTCCATGTGATGGTCTTTGCATCGCCGTGAGAAATGGTTCCTGTCTTTGCGGTCACGCCGGACAGGTCGCCATTGCTACCTGCATAGGTCAGCGTCATTTCTGCGCCGGAGATCTCCTCCGTGCCGCCCACTGCCTTCTTGCTGAAGTAGATGGTATTCTTGGCGCTGTCCTTCATGGTGATGTCGTTGCCGCTGATCTCGTAGCCCTCCGGTGTGGTGACTGCGCCAACCTTGCCGTTCTTAATGGTGAAGTTCAGCTTGGTGACAACCTCGTAGCCCTCCGGTGCAGCCACTTCCTCCATGGTATACTCGCCGTTCGGCAGACCGGTAATGGCGGTCTTGGCATCGCCGGACTCAAATTGCAGGGTGCTGTCGGTCTTGTCCAGCAGATTGCCGTCAACAGTTACCAGATCGGAGATCCACTTGCCGTCGTTCTTGGTGATGGTGATCTTTGCGCCCGGCAGCTCCTCGCTGTTGGCGATGTCCACCTTGTTGACGGTGAGCTGTGCACGGTTGATGACGGTGAGGCCGTCCTCTGTCAGAGCGAAGTTATCGCCGGAGATGGCGTTGCCCTTGGCATCGGTGGTCACGAAATAGCCCTCATCGCTGACTTCGAAAGTGATGGAAACAGGTGCAAATCCATCCATGTTCTCGGTCAGGGTGTACTTGCCGGCAGCCAGTCCGTCCTCCAGAACCTCGGCAGCTGTGCCGGAAGTCCATGTCTTGGGATCGCCGTTTTCGCCGGTCAGGGTCATCCGGCAGCCTGCCATTGCATTGCCGGCAACGTCTACCTTGGCAATGGTGAGCTTCACCTTAGACTCGTTGGCATCGGTGATAGATTTCTGTCCCGGCACGCCGGTTTCCAGAATCACCTTTTCGTCTCCGCCGGAATAGGTTGCCAGATAGGTCTTGCCGTCGATGACGGTGGTCGTGTTGTTGCGAACGATTGCGCCCTCGTCATTCAGCTCAAAGACGTAGTAGACGATGGGCTTGCCTGTGCTGTCCTCTGCGGTCAGATTCTCGAAGGTCGTGCTGTTTCCAACTGCGAGGTTGATCTTCTGTGCGTCGATGGTCTTGCCGTCCTTATCGGTTGCCTTGGCAAAGCCAGTCTGCACGCCGTTCTCGTCGTAGACTGCCGTGTAGAGTCCCACGGTGATCTCATGATCGGTGGTGGGCACGCCGTCAATGGTGGCGGTCTTGGTCACGGTGATCTTGGTCGGGTTCTCGGTGGAGTTGGTGATGACGCCGTTTGCAGAAGCTGCATCCCTGGTCAGGGTGATCTCCTGTCCGCCGCAGCCGTCATAGGCAACATAGAACGTCTTGTCCACGGTCGTGGTGGGATCCTTGACATCGGGAACAATGCTCATGGTGAACGAACCGCCTGCGTCAATGCGCTGGGTGCCGTTCATCTCAAAGACGTAGTAGGTTCCTGCTGCCAGCTGGTCAAAGGTGACCTCTCCGCCGGCGGTCACGGTCTTGGATGCGCCAACCTGTGTATAACCGTTTGCATCCTTGGTGAACAGTCCCACAGTGAAGCTGGGGCTGCCGGTGATATCGCCTGCACTGAGCACCTTGGAAACGGTGATGCTGTAGTTGATGGTTTCGGTATTGGTGATAGTTGCCTTACCGCCTGCCTGTACGGCTGCGGATACGGCAGAGGTGTAGTGAATGCCGTTGTCCGACGTGTAGGTGGTGAAATCGGTATCTGCCAGAACGCCGTTTGCATTGGTTTCCAGCACGTAGAAGTCCACGCCCTTGGGCACGTCGGTGAAGGTCAGCGTCTGGCTGCCTGCCTCGGTGAAGGTCAGCGCCTGTACCGGCACTGCCTCATAGCGGACGTAGTCCTCTCCGCTCTTGGTGAAGAGTGCGAAGTAGAAGGTGTCGCCGGTCACGGAATCGCCCTCTGCTGCCAGTGTCTTGGTCAGGGTGATCTCGCCCACGTTCTTGGTATTCTTTACCGTCACGGTCTGCGCCTCAGCGGCACTCAGCGGAATGGTGTTATCTGTATAATCTGCGGTGTAATTCTGAATCTTGCTGCCCTTGGCATCGGTTTCCAGCAGGTAGATGTTATCGCTCTGATTCAGACCGGCTGCCTTCTGGATGGAAGCCAGATCGATGTCCTTCATGGTGACAGATGCCTTGGTCTGTCCTGCCGGAACGGTCACGGAAACCACATCGCTCAGGCGCTTGCCGTAATTGGCATCGGCGAACAGTGCGAAATAGAAGGTGGCATCCTGTGTCTCTGCGGCGGTCAGTTCCTTGTTGACGGTCACATCAATGGTGGTGTCCGGTGTCTGTACCCAAACGCCGACCTTTGCCGGCTCTGCCACCATGACAGTGTCGCCCAGAACCTTCCGGTTCTGATAAGCGTAGGCAAAGCTGTTCCATGCGATGTTCTCCTCGCCGGTCTTTGCCACGTAGCTGGGAACGGTTGCGGTAAAGGTCACAATGACCTCATCGTTAGGTTCTACCACTACGCCGGTCAGACGGAGGCGGAAGTTCACTGCGCCGTCTTTGTTCTGTGTCCAGCTCATGGCGTCGTTCTGTCCCAGCCAGTCCTTGGAGTACTCGTTCAGCGTTGCAGTCTTGTTGGTGGAGTAAGTGACATCGTAGGAAACGGCACTTCCGTTGACGGTAACCGACTGGATATCGCCCATGGTCACGCCAAAGGCAGAGTTTCTGTCATAGCCGGAAACCAGACCCAGGTCGCCCACATAGGGCAGACGGTCGATGATGGTCATGTTCTCCACGTCTACCGGAGAGTTGTTCTTGACGTGCAGGGTGTACTGCACCTGCTCGCCCTGCATGCCCTGTACATAGTTGTGTGTGGGGTTGCGGCTCTCGCCGGTATCAGTCTTGGGGTCAGTATGGGGTGTGCCGTTGTGTCCCTGATTGGTATAGGTGATGGTCTTCCACGATTCGGTGGTCAGACCAACAATGTTATAGTTGGCATAGTTCCAGATCTGGGTGCCCTTTTCCTCACCGGCAACCACACTGTCTGCGGGATAAGTCTTGTTTGTGGAGGCGTAGCCCGTGTTGGTGATAACGCCCTCCTTTTCCTGACCAGCCTTGACAACGGTTGCAAACTGCACCACAATGGCGTAGTTGGGTTCCAGCTTGCCGCCGCTGATGCCTGTACCGGTCGCACCGGACAGATCCCATACCACGGAGCTGCCGGATGCGGCGGGATTGATCGCCGTACCGGAGCCGGTCACCAGTCCGGTGGATGCGTCAGTTGCAAACTTGCCGTCTGCATCCAGCTTGACGACAAAGTACTTTGCGGGGAAGCTGCTGCTGTCGTACTGGTAGCTGCCGGGCAGGTTATCCGTCAGCGTCACGCCGGAAAGACTCAGCTTGCCCAGCTCATCGCCGTTCAGCGTTGCCTTGCCGTCTGTGGTCTCGCCCTTGCCATTATAAAGTACAGCCTGCCAGATCAAGGTGTCGCCGGCGGTGATATAGCCGTTCTCCACCTTCTGCACGTCGGCACTGGTGTAATCTGTGCCAGCATAGGAGGCTGCTGCCAGTTTTGCAAAGCCCGGCGCCGGTGTGATCTTCTTCAGAGTCACAGTCGCTTCGGCGTTGGGTGCCTTATCCTTGACCACGCTGCCGTTGTCCGTTGCCACCACACGGGTTACCGTATTGGTGAGTGCGGTGCTCTTGTCTGCGGTCTGGGACAGTTCTTCTGCCTTTGCCGCAGTGAGTACGGTCTGGTACGTGATCTTGACGGAGCTGCTTCCGCCGTTCAGGGAGGAGTCAGAGGTGAAGGCGATGGTCAGTTCATTGCCATCCAGCTTCGAAGCCTCTGCGTCCAGTCTTCCGCCAGTGATGGAAATTGCCTTGGACAGGTCAGAATCCGCCAGCGTCATGCCGTCCGGCAGAACGTCCGTCAGGGTGAACACATTGCCATAGTAGTTGGTGGCATCCTGAGAATCCGGACTGAGGGTAATGGTGTTGGTGAACTTCTGGGATTCCAGCTGTTCCTGCGTCAGATCGGAGATCTCCAGGGATGCCGGAGAAACGCTCTTTGCGGTATTGAAGCTGAAATCATAGGGAACCTTGACGGATGTGGACGCATACGAACCAGTGGTTGCGCCCCACATACCGCTCTCCTTGTTCCATGCGCTCAAAGGATAGAACGCCACATAGTTGCGGTAGTAATTCGAGCCAGCGCCAGCCATGCTCATACTGTTCATTTCCGTCGTGTACTCGAACTCAATGTACTGTCCCGGCTCCAGCGTCAGCTTGTCTGCCGGAATCAGATAGCCCCAAGTTGCATTCGGGCTGGCGTCATTTCTCCAGTAGTACTGGCTCAGGTCATTCGAACCGGTATACGTACCAGTGCAGTCAACGATCTTACCCGAAGTCTCGCCATCTGCGGAGGTCTGGCGGTACCAGCCGTCCGCAAGCTTAACGCCCTTGACAGTCGCACCGGTCAGGTTGGTGAAGCGTGCACGGAATGTCGCTTTCTTTCCGGCGGAGAAGCCCTGGAAACCGGGCTTCACATTGTCCGCTGTATCCACCAGCGTTTCGCCGGTCTTTGCGTCAATGATCCACTTCTCTGCCTGATAGTCGCCGGTGGTGTCCCGATTGGTTTCCACCTTGGGGGACTCAGCGGTCTTGCCGTTGTAACCGCAGGAGGCGGTATTGGCAATGGTATCCGTTGTGCCGGTCTTGACAGTACCAGTGATGGTCACGGTGATGATCTCGCCCTGTGCCAGATCCCATGTGCCGTCATTGGTCACCTCATTGCCTGCTACCGAAACGCCTACGGTCTTGCCTGTGCTGCTGACAGCGGAGGCAGTGACGTTCTCCAGCGCATCCGGCACGTTGTCCAGGAATGTTGCGCCGGAAACGGCAAGCTGGCCGTCATTGACGACCTCAACGGTATAGGTCAGGGTGTCCCCTGCCTGATAAGCGCTCTTATCTGCCGACTTCTTCACGGTGACATGTGCAGACGGAGTTTCCGGCTGGATCGTCACGGTGTTTGTCTTTTTGCCGTCCACCGTTGCTGTGTTGGCAAAGCTGCCGGAGGCGGTGTCGGGGAGTGTGCCGGTGATGGTGATGGTCACGGTCTTGCCTGCCGGAACGTCCACTGCCGACGGCATTGCTGCCACGGTCTGTCCGTCTACGGCATAGGTGACATTGGTCAGCGGAAGTCCGCTGATGTCATCGGTGACCGGAACACCTGCGGCATCCCGGATGCCGGAGTTGTTGACAGAGATGGTGTAAGTCACGGTCTGTCCGGCAATGCCGGTGTAGTACTTCTGTCCCAGATTGCCGCCCTCATAGCTGACCAGACCGTTCTTGGTGGCGGTGATGACTGCCTCGTCCTTTTTCACGGTGATGGAATCCTTGGCGTTGGACTTGCCGTCCGTCACCTCGTTGGTCAGTGTGGTGTTGTCGTCCGCATCCACGGTGCAGACAACCTTTGCTGTCACGGTCTTGCCGCCGGCAACATCCCGGAAAGTCACCGAGTTGCCGGAAACCGTGCCGCCGTCCTCAGAGGTGATGCTGGTGATGGTCATGCCTGCCGGAACTGCATCGGTCAGCGTCACGTCCCCTGCGGCATCGCCGGTATTGGTGGCGGAGATGGTAAAGGCCACGCTGTCGCCCTTGACGTAATACGCCTGCTTGTTGTCAGCGCTCTTGCCCAGCCGGAACGATGCCGGCTTCGGTGCGGTGACATCCAGCGAAACGTCGTTGCCGCCGATGGGCTGGAAGTCATTGGAGCCGTAGGGCTTTCCGCTCACTGCCAGCGTATTCTTTACTGTACCGTTGTCCTTGCCCAGTGTCACGGTGCTGCTGTTCAGCGGGAGTGCCACGTTCAGACGAACGGCACCCATTTCCGCATTGGGGTTCTTGCTGCCAATCTCGAAAGAGATGTCCGCAGCTGTGCCGCCTGCTGCCGCACTGACTTTGAGTGTGCCCTCTTTAATGGTATACCCTGCATTGGCAGCGGCTGCCTTGACGGCGTTTTCAATGCCGCTCTGCGCACCGCCTGCAAAAGTAAGACCTGTCAGACTGATGGTGTCCTGAAACCGCAGCGTTTCCACCCACTCCACGCCGGTTTTCTTGGTGGAGTTGTTGGATGCCGCACTCAGGGTGTAGTTCACCGTTGTGCCGGCAGTGATTTCGCTGCTGTTCAGCTGGGTCTTATCCTCCGACTTCGAGGCGTTCCACATCATCTCTGCCTTGGCGGTAATGGTGTTGCTGATGCTCTTTCCGTTGTCCGGACGCACCAGCTTGACCTCGGTCTTCTCTCCATTGGGCGTTTTGCCTGCCTGATACTTTGCCTGAAGCCGTATCACTTTGGTATCGCCGTTCTGGATGGAGAATTCGACATAGCGGTTTACGATGTTACCGCTCGCATCCTTTTCCACGTGCAGGGTGTAGCCGTTGTACACCGAGCCGTCTGTGAAGCCGTTTCCGGCAAAGTTCGGCAGAAGCAGATTCGAATCCGTAATGTAGATTTGATAAGTATCCACTTCGCCGGTCTGATTGACGTTGTTTCCGGAGATAGTCGCCATCAGATAGAACATGGCGCCGGACTCAGCTTCGTCAATCGGCTGGAATTTGTTGTCCCTGAACTCAACGCTTGCATTGGTCAGAACCAGCGGGTTTTGATAGGTGCTGGTGCTGTCTGCCGATGCAAAGATGACGGATGGCAAGCACGCAATCAATACCATCGCTGCCAAGAAAACGCTGATCAGTCTTACACGAAATGACTTCGTTTCTTTTGCATTCATGAAGAAATCCCTCCGTTATTCTTTTTGATTTTTCCGGCCGGACGGGCATCCGCCCTCGTGCAGTTTCTCCGCCGGAAAGCAGCTCTGTCTGCCGTATCTCCGCACAATGTGCTTGCATCGCATTTGCACACATTGCGATACGGTTTTTTTCGGCGTTGCGCCGCCGATTTCAACAGAGCGGCAGCGGCTTCCCTATTCTTCGACAGGGAACCACTGCGTTCCTTTTCATTATACAAGAAGCATTTTGAAATGTCAATGGAGGCGGGGGGATGCAAAAAAAATATACACTTTTAAAACGATTTCACCCCATTTTTCAAGACATTCTCCCTTCCGGGTTCGCAATTTATCCACAAATAAAGCGGCATAAAAATAGCAGCGTCGCCGAGGATACGCTGCCTTTGAAATCCGTATTTCATTTTCCAAAAAACCTCTTGACATTTCGGTGCAAATGGCATATAATAAAAGAGAAGAGGGCATACCAGTAGACGGTCTGCTCCCAAGTGTTAGGTTAAGAAATAACCGTCCAAGTTCGCAGCTCGGGGCGGTTATTTCCGTTTGCTATGGAAAATATCGCAGATCAACGCAACGATTGTCACGATGAGGATGCTGTACTGAATCAAGTCTGACCAAGTTACATATTCCATCACAACCACTCCCTTTCCGGGAGCGTGGATTCGACCAGCCCGTCGCCCAAACACTTCGCTGAAATCGCAGTTTCTGAGGGCTTCGCTGTGGATGAAGAAGTTACAGATGCCGCTGTCGCCCCACATGATCTCGTGGCTGTCGTCGATGGTTCCGCTGTCGATCTGGAGGAGCAGCGTGTCGAAGCGGTCGGCATTTTCCATGCAGTCTCTGGGGTCGCTCTGCGTGAAGGCGGGGAATCCGCCGATCTTGTGCCCCCAGCCGCTGTTCTTTATGAATTGTTTGCAGGCTGGCTCCTCTATGTCCCAGGGGTTGATGTCAAGATCGTACAGACTTTGGATGGGTTCCTCCGGAGAGAGCTGGTTGAACTTCTCTGCGAATACGTTTTCGAACCGGTAGTCATTGAAAGACAGGCTTTCTGCGGCTTTTACCGGTTTCAGGGCAACCTCCTTTTCCACCGGAAAGAACGACTCGTCTTCCGGAAAGGGCAGCGTTTTTTCCAGCACCTCTGCCTCGGTTACCGTGGGGTCCACGCTCTCGTGGTAGAGGATGCGGAAGCCATTCTGGACAGTGGGGTGGTCGAAATCTGCGCCGGACAGGTCGTCATCATAGATCCAGAATTGCAGCAGCCCCTTAGCAGGGAAGTCTTTCAGCGGGATTTTCCCGCATTCGATCTGTGCCAG
The DNA here is from genome assembly GCF_000437175.1 of Ruminococcus sp. CAG:330. Lineage (NCBI taxonomy): Bacteria > Bacillati > Bacillota > Clostridia > Eubacteriales > Oscillospiraceae > Ruminococcus > Ruminococcus sp. CAG:330. The sequence goes on from NZ_FR897981.1 coordinate 8,289, forward strand.
AAGCCGCAGCTGCTGGTTTTTGGCATTGACAGGAATGGCGCCGTCGTGGGGAACATAGCCCGTTCCGCCGAATTTGCTCTCAAAGATCGACGGTGCGTGGGACAGGTCTAGTTCCAGCTGGACATATTCCTGTTGTTCCTGAAGCAGTTCATGGATGACCTGAATGGAAAATTCCAATTGCTTTTCTTGAGATAGATTCATGTTAGATTCCTTTCTTTATGACGTTGCTTTTTGCGTATGCTTGAACCGCCACTCCAGCAGCAGCCCGATGAGAAAGGCGAGAACATCGCCGAATGTGGAGATGATGCGCATGATGACAGCGTAGAGGACAATGGTTTCCGTTCCCAGAAAGCTGCCGCACATCAGTGTCATGACCGCCTCCCGAATGCCGATGCCGCCGGGAGCGCCGGGGGTGATGAAGCCGATGATCCACGAGAAGAGGTAAGTGCCCAGGAACAGCCCCAGCTGTTCCGCCGGAACGTCGCACAGCAGAACCGCCGGAATGGCATACATGGCGGTGGAAATCAGATTTTGCGCCACATAGAGCAGGAATACCAGCAGAATCTGCGGGACGGCCTTTTGGCTGAGCAGTTTGCGGTACTTGGCAAAATAGCGCTTCAGCGGTTCCCGAAATTTCCAGTGCAGCAGCAAAAACGCCAGAATCAGCACGGCAACCCCTGCTGCGAGGATGATCAGGAAATTCCGCTGGTACATCCGGAAGAGCTGGAGCATGTCCTTTCGCATGAGCACCAGCGCCAGCAGAAACGGCGTAATCAGACAGAATACAATGTCGAGCAGCGTGGAGCAGGCGACATCCACATGGCTGATCTGGAGATCTGCTGCCAGCTGGTTGCGCCCCACGTATTGAAAGACATTTCCGGGCACGTATTTCATCAGATTGGAACGGGTGTACACCGGCAGCGCATCCCGCATGGGGATTTTGGCGCCGGAGAGGATACGGATGAACAGCAGCCACGGCAGCGTCATGAAGAGAATGACACCGGTTTGGATCAGCGTGCAGATGCCAATGGTGCCGATGGCTCTGCCGTTGGCAAATGCCGACCAGTCCACGTCCATGGTGACAAGTTTTTTCACCACAAAGACCAGCGCCAGAAGCGTGATGACAGAGCCGATCAGCTTGTAATATTTTTTGAGAAAACGCATAGTAGCTCCTTGAAAGATGATTTTTTCCTATTGTAACATGTTTTTGGAAAAAAGTCAACGAAAGCCACTTGACATTTCGGCGTAAATGGCATATAATAAAAGAGAAGAGGGCATACCAGTAGACGGTCTGCTCCCA
>NZ_FR897982.1:0-13362 GCF_000437175.1 Ruminococcus sp. CAG:330
AGACGTAGATAGACGCCTATGAACACGAGCTCTTAGCTATATCGCACCCAGCAGCACTGCCAAGCCAAGCAATACCGCTAAGAACAGCAGATTGGCAAGGGTAAAACAGAGCAGATATGTTCCCACCTGCTGCTTCTTTTCCCGTGCTACTGCCTTAAAGGAGATCAGGCTTGCCATAGATGCGATCAGCGTCCCCAGTCCACCGAGATTCGTCCCCACGATCAGCGCCGGTGTATTCTCCGTAAATCCGGAGAGCAGCAGCGCCGCCGGAACATTGCTGATGATCTGGCTGGAGAGCACGGCGGTCAGCAGTTCCCTACCGCCGATGATGCCCGCCCCGCCAAAAAATCGCAAAACGCCGGTATGCGCCCCATGTTTCCGATGAACACAAAGAAGCCCGCAAAGGTCAGCAGCAGCGAGTAGTCCACGCTGCGAAACACGCTCCGGTCGCACAGCAGCAAATACGCCAGCACCACCGCAAGCGTCACCGAAAACGGCAGAAGATGCGCCACAGTCAGCAGACACAGCGCAAACAGCACCAGATAGGCGATCAGCTTTTTCCGGCTGTCCAGCGGCTTTTTCTCCGGCAGGTCGATGACCGCATTCCCCCGGTGCTTCCGGCAGAGCAGAACATTCCAAACTGCCAGCATGCCCAGCGAGAGCAGCGTATAGGGCAGCATCAGCCTGAAAAATGACACAGCGGACATGCCGGATCTTCCGTAGAGGTAGAGGTTCTGCGGATTGCCGATGGGGGTCAGCATACTGCCCAGATTGGCAGCCACCGTCTGCATCACCACCACGGGAACCAGAAGCTTCCGCTCTGTCTCTCCGCCGATGCGCCGCAGCACCACCATGGTGAACGGTACAAAGGTAATCAGCGAAACGTCGTTGGTGATGAACATGCTGAAAAAGAAACAGAGTCCCCACAGAATCAGCACCATGGAACTGCACCGTTTCACCCGGCTGAGCAGTTCCTGCGCCAGACGGTCAAAGATTCCCAGCCGCTGAAGCCCCGCCATTACTGCCATCAGGCAGAACAAAATGGCAAGGGTACGGTAGTCCACATAGCCGAGATAGGCGCTGTCCGGCGGTACGAGAAACGCCGACACCGCTGCCAGCAGAATCGCCGCCGAGAGCACCGCTTCCCGCCGAATCCACCGCCAGATCGATTTGAAAACAGTCATATTCTTTCCCCGATTCCAACAAAAACAGCATTGCAGCAGAGGTTTGCCGCAATACTGTTCTATGAGCCTGTTCCGTATTTTTTTCCATACGTCTTTTCGGCAGATTTTGCCGCTGACTGCGTCAAAAATCCTTGCCATACGACAGTATGCCTGCGGATTTTTTCCTTGTCACCGACAAAATCATGCTCGAAAATCCGCACATAAAAAGATACAGAACAGACTCTCACATTTTATTTTGTGTGACGGAAGAACGCTGCCATGCGGTTTAAAATCGCATCGCCCACATCTTCCTTGGAGAGCAGCGGCAGCGCCTGTTCCCCGTCCGGCTCGATGAAGGTCACCACATTGGTGTCCGTGCCGAATCCGGCACCTGCTACCTTCAGATTGTTGGCGACGATCATATCCAGATGTTTCCGCTCCAGCTTTGCCCGAGAGTTCTCCAGCATGTGCTCCGTCTCCATAGAAAATCCGCAGAGGAACTGGTGCTCCGGCTTGTGTGCACCCAGATGCGCCAGAATATCCCTGGTTCTAGTCAGCGGAATGGAGGCATCGCCATCCTGTTTCTTTTTCTTTTCGGATGCCACTTCCGTGGGACGGTAATCCGCCACCGCTGCTGCCATGATAACGGCATCCTGCCGGGGTGCACGGGCAGTGACTGTCTGAAACATGCCCTCCGCCGTTTCCACCGGAACGACCTTGACAAACGGCGGCGGTTCGATTGCCGTCGGGCCGGTGACCAGCGTCACCTCTGCACCACGGAGCATTGCCCGATAGGCGACAGCGTAGCCCATCTTTCCAGTGGAGTGGTTGGTCAGGTATCGCACCGGATCCAGCGCCTCCTGCGTCGGGCCGGCAGTCACCAGAATCTTCCTGCCCGCCAAGTCCTTTTCACAGGCGATCTCCCGCAGCAGATGCTGGAGAAGCACCTCCGGTTCCGGCATTTTTCCGGCTCCCACGTCCCGGCACGCCAGCATGCCCACCGCCGGTTCAATCACTGTATAGCCAAACGACCGCAGTTTCTGGAGATTGTCCTGCACGATGGGATTTTCGTACATGTGCGTATTCATCGCCGGCGAGATCAGCACCGGCGCCGTGCACGCCATCACCGTTGTAGTCAGCATGTCATCTGCAATGCCGTTGGCGATCTTCCCGATGACATCGGCGGATGCCGGTGCAATCAGCAGAACATCGGCTCGCTGCGCCAGACTCACATGCGCCACATGAAACTGGAAATTCCGGTCGAATGTATCCACTAGACACTTGTTTCCCGTCAGCGTTTCAAAGGTAATAGGCGTGATAAAATGCGTGGCATTGGGCGTCATAATGACGTGCACATCTGCGTGAAGCTTCACCAGACGGCTCGCCAGAGAGGCGATCTTATAGGCGGCAATGCTGCCGGTCACGCCCAGTACAACGGTCTTTCCCTGTAGCATAGTTCCTCCTGTCTTACGCCAGCTCGCCGTGCTTCTCGTAGTGGGAGAGTTTCGCCACGGCATTGTGCTCGTCTACCAGCACCACCTTGGGCTGCATGGTCTTTGCCTCCTCCGGTGTCACCTGCGCATAGGACATGAGAATCACTTTATCTCCGGTCTGCGCCTGACGTGCTGCTGCACCGTTCAGACAAATCACACCGCTGCCACGTTCGCCGGCGATGGTGTAGGTGACAAACCGGTTACCGTTGGCGACGTTCACCACCTGCACTGCCTCATATTCCAGAATGCCGGCGGCATCCAGCAGATCGGCGTCCACGGTAATGCTGCCCACGTAGTTCAGCTCTGCCTGTGTGACGGTTGCCCGATGAATTTTTCCCTTGAGCATGGTAATGGTCATGCGCCGGCACCTCCTGCCTGCACCATAAAGTTATCGATCAGACGGGTCTTTCCGATATAAACTGCAATCGCCGCCAGGAACGGACGATCCAGCTTGTCGATCTGCTGCATGGTCAGCAGGTCAACCACCTTTACATAATCGATGTGTGCCAGCGGTTCGGCGGAAATGATGTCTGTCATCGCCTGCACCAGCTTGTGCGCATCCGTTTCGCCGGACTCCGCCAGCTTCTTTCCGGCAAAGATGCTCCGGCTGAGTACCAGCGCAGCCTTGCGTTCCTCCGGACTGAGGTAGGTATTTCTGGAACTCTTGGCAAGGCCATCTGCCTCACGGACAATGGGGCAGCCCACGATTTCAATGTCCAGATTCAGATCCAGCACCATGCGCTTGATGACTGCCAGCTGCTGAGCGTCTTTTTCGCCGAAATATGCCCGATCGGGTGTGACGATGTGGAACAGCTTGGAAACCACAGTGCAGACACCGCGGAAGTGCACCGGGCGGCTCAGACCGCACAGTTCCTTGGTGAGGACATCCATGTCCACGAAGCTGCAAAAGCCCTTGGGGTACATTTCCTCCGGTGCGGGGTGGAAAATCAAATCTACACCCACGGAATCGCACAGTGCCGCATCGTGTTCCAGATCACGGGGGTAGCTGGCGAGGTCCTCGTTAGGGCCGAACTGGGTGGGGTTAACAAAGACGCTGACGACCACACGGTCATTCTCTTTCCGTGCACGCTCCATCAGGCTGCGGTGTCCTTCATGAAGATAGCCCATGGTTGGAACAAGGGCAACGGTCAGTCCCTCTTTTTTCCACTGTTTTACCTGTTCCCGTACTTCTGCAATGGTTTCTACAATTTTCATCACTTTTCCTCCTGTTCCAGTTGTGCCATGATCTCGTCGGAGATCGCAAACTCGTGTTCTTTTGCCGGAAAGCTTCCGTCATGCACTGCCTCCTGATACTGTGCGAAGGCATCCCGCATCACGCTTCCCACATCGGCGAAGTGGCGCACGAATTTCGGCTGATAGTCGGAGAACATTCCCAGCATATCCTGATATACCAGTACCTGACCATCGCATCCCGCACCGGCGCCGATGCCAATGGTGGGAATGGTCAGCTTGCCGGAGATCCAGGCGGCAAGCTTTGCCGGAACGCACTCCAGCACCAGCGCAAATGCTCCGGCCTCTTCTACGGCCTTGGCATCGGCAAGGAGCTTTTTGGCAGCGTCCGCTGTCTTGCCCTGTACTTTAAAACCGCCCATAGTATTCACGGACTGGGGTGTCATGCCGAGGTGTGCCACAACGGGGATGGATGCCTGCACAATGGCACGAATCTGGTCGCAAACCACTGCGCCGCCCTCCAGCTTGACCGCACCGGCACGGCCCTCTTTCATCAGTCTGCCGGCGTTGACAACGGCATCATATACCGAGGTCTGGTAGGAGAGAAACGGCATATCCACGACGACCATGGCGTTTTCCTTTGCACCACGTGCCACTGCTTTGGCATGGTGCAGCATGTCCTCCATGGTGACAGAAACCGTGTCTTCATAGCCCAGAATCACATTTCCCAGGGAATCCCCCACCAGCAGCATATCCAGTCCGGCAGCATCCATCAGCTTTGCTGTGGTATAGTCATAGCAGGTGAGCATCGTAATTTTTTCTCCCCGCTGTTTTTTTGCCTGAATGGTCTGTACGGTTTGTTTCATAACTTCCTCCTGTACGGCGCATTCCGCCGCATAACCATAGTACAATTTCCTTTCGGAATACTGTCCACCTGTTATCATACCAAAAACCGCCCCGATTGTCAAGTATTTGCATGAGAGTTTTCACGCAAATCCACTGCAATTTTCGGAAGCCGACAGCCTGCAAACTGCTATTTCATGCGATGGAACCAAGCGGACACGGCACGTCGCACCCGCAAAATGCTGTTACAAAATCTGTTGCAAGCATCTCCAAAAATCCCCCTCAGCCCTCAGACATCTCCCACCGATCACCCCCGTTCCGCAGCGGTTGACAATCCTCGCCTTTTGGCGTATAATAGACTTGTTCGACAATCGCAATGGGAAAAAGGAGTGTTCTATGATACATCATTTTTGGAAATTGTGCGGCGGTCTGCTTTTTTCTGCATCTGCCGCCCTTATTTTGGCCACTGCTGCTCCGGCTGTATCTGCTGCGGAAGCACCTCCGATTGCAACGGCAACCGGCACCACGGCACTTGTCCCCACCGGCACGCCGGGCTGGTCTGTCGAAGCAGACGGCACCATCCGCTATTATCTGGAAAACGGCGCCGCTGCAACCGGCACCGTGGAAATCGACGGCGTGCTCTATCTATTTTCATCGGACGGCATCCTCCAGACTGGCTGGCAGGAAGTCAGCGGTGCGCAGTATTACTACGACTCCAAGACCGGCGAATCCCAGTTCGGCTGGGTCACAGTCGGGGACAAGCGTTATTATATTCTGGAGGACACCGGAAAACAGACCGGCTGGCTGACGCTGGACGACAAACAGTACTATCTGGATGAGGACGGCATTCTGCAAACCGGTTTCTTCCAGACAGAGCTGTTCGGCGAAGTGTACTACGCCGGCGAAACCGGTGCCATCTACAAGGACGGCGTGTTCGAGATCAATGGCACGCCCTACTGTTTTCATCCGGACGGCACAGAGCGGACAGGCTGGCAGACGGTAGACGGGATAAGGCGGTTCTACAACCCCAATACCGGTGAGGCGGAATACGGCTGGGTGGTCTGGAACGACCGCTACTATTATGTTTCCCGGGAATCCGGAAAATATCTCGGCGCACAGGAGGCAGAGGGCAAGTATTACCCCTTCTCCGCAGAATACGGCTACATCGAAGAGGGCTTCTGCACACTGCCGGATTCAAATATCACCCGATACTATTATAAAGACGGTTCGCTGCACACCGGCTGGCTGGAACAGTCCGGCGGAAAAGTCTGCTATTTCGATGCGGACGGCACCATGGTGACCGGCTGGCAGACCGTTGACGACAAGCGGTATTACTTCCACGAAAACGGACTGCGCTGTACCGGCATCGCCGAGATCGACGGAAAACTCTACAGCTTCGACACCTCCGGTATACTCCAAACCGGACTGTGCAAGCATAATGATAAACTCTACTACTTCGACCCGGAAACGGGCGCAGCGGTGACAGGGCTTTTGACACTGCCGCAGGGCACGTACTATTTTCAGGAAGATGGTTCTGCCCGCATGGGATGGCTGATTCTGGACGACGGCCGTTACTATTTCGACACCAACGGACTGCGCTGCACCGGCTGGCAGACCATTGACGGAAAGCGATACTGCTTCGATGGAAACGGCAAGAGCATCACCGGCTGGCAGACCGACGCCAACGGCGTGCGCTACTACTTCGGCGCAGACGGCGCCATGCTCACCGGACTGCAAACCATCTCCGGCAACACCTACTATTTCGCAGAGAACGGCGGCATGTGCACTGGAAAAATCGCACTGAACGGCAAGAACTACTATTTTGACACCAAGACCGGCGCACTGCTCCGGAATCAGACCCAGAACGGCTACACCACCAACGCCGACGGCGTCATTGTCAAGGTGCTGCTGAACACCCCCTACCTCAGTCAGGCGGGCTATCCCACCGGCTGCGAGAGTGCCAGCGCTGTCATGCTGCTGCGCCACGCCGGATACAGCACCTCCATCGACACGTTCATTGACACAGCGCTGGACATCGGCTATCTCTACTACGGCAGCGACGGCTACCTGCACGGCCCGGACCCCAACAGTGCCTTTATCGGCGACCCCCGTTCCACATACGGTTACGGCTGTTATGCGCCGGTCATCGCCAACGCTTTGAACCGTATCGTTACCCCCAGCAAGCACACTGTCAAAAACATCACCGGAACATCGATGAAAACACTGCTGACAGACTACATTGACAATGGCACTGCCGTTGCCGTCTGGGCAACCATCAATATGATGGCACCGGAATCCGGCACCCAGTGGATTCTCCCCAACGGACAGCTCTACACATGGACAAGCCACGAACACTGTCTGGTATTGGTGGGCTACGATGACAAATACTATTACATGAACGACCCCTACAACAGCAACGGTCTCCGTGCCTACGAGCGAAGCGTCGTGGAAGCACGCTATGCAGCGCTGGGTTATCAGGCGGTTGCGATCACTTCCATTTAAAAGGAGGAGCTACACATGAAACTTTTACTAATTCGCCACGGCGACCCCAACTATGACATTGACTCCCTGACAGAAAAGGGCTGGAAAGAGGCTGCGCTGCTGGCGGAGCGCATGGCAAAGCTGAAGATTCGCACATTCTACGTTTCTCCGCTGGGACGTGCCAAAGACACCGCTTCCCTGACGCTGCAAAAAATGGGACGGGATGCCATCGAACTGCCCTGGCTGCGGGAATTTCATGCGCCCATTCCAGATTTTCACACCGGTGCGCCACGTATTCCGTGGGATCAGCTTCCGCAGGACTGGACGGTTGAGCCGAAGTATTACGACTGTGTGCAGTGGAGCGAAACGCTGCCCATGCTGCAAGGTCACGTACAGGCGGAGGCAAAGCGTGTCTGGGACGGCATCGACGGCATTCTCGCCGACTACGGTTATGTCCGTGAGGGAAACACCTACCGTGTCACTGCACCCAACGAGGACACCATCGCCATCTTCTGCCACTTTGGTGTCACCTGCGTGATGCTGGGACACCTGCTCGGTATTTCCCCCATGATTTTGTGGCACAACTTCTGCGCTGCGCCAACCTCTGTGACCTCGCTCATCACAGAAGAGCGCCGGAAGGGCATCGCCTGCTTCCGAATGAATGCATTCGGCGACACGGCGCATCTTTACGCCAACGGAGAACCGCCGGCGTTTGCAGCACGCTTCTGCGAAACCTATGACAATTCGGAGCAGCGGCACGATTGAGCATTTTCTGAGAACGGATTCTCACGGCGGACAGAAAGCTGTCCGCCTTTCTTTTTTCCATTTCCACATTTTTTCGGCAAATTCCACGTTTTTTCCTTGCACATCGGTTTGCAGCGTGGTATAATAGGAAGAGCTGCTTCATATGTTTTGGCAGCACACACTGGCTCTTAGAAAGGACAAACGCCATGTCATTTTTCAAAATATTCCGCAGACTTGCCGCTGCTTCCGCCGCTGCCTGCGTTCTTTTTCTCTGCACCGGATGCAACATCCCGATGTTGGAAAAAGATGGAGACGGCTCCGGCTATCTCTTTACCACCAGCCTGATCGGCAATCCCAAAAGTCTGGACCCGCAGTCCGCTACGGATGCCTCCTCCAAGACCATCATCCGCAACCTTTACGAGGGGCTGCTGGAAATGGACGACACCGGCACGCCACAGCTTGCAGCAGCTTCCAGCTATACCGTTTCGCCGGACGGACTGATCTACACGTTTTTGCTGCGCAAAGACCGCTACTGGTTCTACGACAAAAACGGCAATGATACTGTTGACGACGGGGAAACATGGCTGGTAACTGCCAGCGACTACGCCTATGCCTTTCAGCGCATCTTTGACCCGCAGACACAGTCTCCCTATGCGGAGACGTTCTCCTGTCTGCACAACGCCGAAGCCGTCCAGAACGGCACACTTGTGCCCTCGGAGATCGGCGTTCGGGCGGTGAGCGACGATCAGCTGCAATTCACGCTAGACCAGCCCAACGCACAGTTTCTGGCGATGCTGACTACCACCGCAGCCATGCCCTGCAATGAGGAATTTTTCCTCCAGACCAAGGGCAGCTACGGACTGGAGCAGAACGCCGTGGCATCCTGCGGTGCGTTCTACATGCGGCTTTGGTTCTACGATCCCTACGGCAGCGACAACCTCATTTACATGCGCCAGAACGCCGCCAACGCCGAGGCTCGCCGCACCTATCCCACGAATCTGACTTTCCACATCCGCAACGGCCAGCAGGCGCTGGACGAGGATTTCTCCTCCGGCGAATCCGACGTGCTTCTCACCTCGGTATACCCTGCCGCCTACGTAGACAGCAAGGACTACACTGTGACATCGGAACGGGATACCACGCTGGGGCTAATTTTCAATCCGGACGAAAAAGAGTACGCCAACGATGCCATTCGCACGGCGCTCTCCATGGGAATCGACCGTTCCAAGATCGGGCTGACCTCCAACGGCGACCTATTGAGCGCCTCTGCCATTGTGCCGCCCACAGTGTATTGCAATGGCACCAGCTATCGGGATGCCGTTCCGGAAACTGATCTGACCCCCGCCTATGATGAGCCGGCTGCCATTGCCATGCTGCAAAAGGGCATGCAGCAGCTGGGCATCGCCTCCCTGAACTCCACCAAAATTCTGACCTGTGCGTCACTCATGGACTGCGATCATCTCCATGATATCATCCAGAACTGGCAGGAGATCTTCGGTTTCTACATTGGTATTGACGAGGTGACAGAATCCGAGTACTGGGACAAAATCGAGAACAAAAATTACACCATCGCTGTCTATGGCGTCACCGGCACAGAGGCAAGTCCGGATGCAGTACTGGCACAGTTTGCAACGGACTGCAACCGCTTCCGCTATAGCAGCGCCAAGGTAGACCAGCTGCTCTCCTCCCTGCGCAGCTGTGCCGACACGGCAACGTTCTTCCAGCTGTGCCGCACCGCAGAGCAGACCATTCTGGACGAAGCGCAGTTCCTGCCCATCTTCTACAAGAACCAGTACCTTGTCACACAGACCAGCAACACAGATCTGCACTATGACGCATTCTCCGGTGCCATCGACTTCCGCAACGCAAAGCACTTTGAGTGATTGCCGCATGGAAATATTTTCTTTGTTGCATTCTGCGGCTTCCTGCATATAATGACAGTAGCAGCAGTGCAAGCCGCGGTTGCAGATGCTTTGAGATAGATTGCCGAAGCGCAAAGTGCAAATCCGGCAAAGTCCACCCGAAAGAGGAATTCGCTTTCGGGTGGATTTTTTGGGATGCACGAGAAATGAATATTCCCCAAAACAAAAATCCCATGTAAGCATCTGCTGCCTGCATGGGATAATTTCTGCTGTTTTGTGCGACACCTTACCGATATGTGCGCAGGAACTTTTCGAAACAGTTCACCTGATCGTGCCGTCCCACGACGGCGATGACATCATGGGAATAGAGCCGAAAGGCAGGGGTGATATCTGTGGTCACCTCGTCACCGTGCTTCACGGCGATGATGTTCAAGCCGTATCGCTGGCGGAGATTCAGCGCCTGTACCGTCACGCCTTTCACCGATTCCGGCAGGCGGATTTCCGTGATGCTGATGTCGTCGCTCAGGGCGATGTACTCCATGACCCGTGGCGCAAGCAGGCGGTTTGCCAGACGAACGCCCATATCTCGCTCCGGATAGATGACCTCCGCCCCAAGCTTCTCCAGCACACAGCCCTGTTCCACGCTGTTTGCCTTGGCGATGACTCTGGGCACACCAAGCTGAATGACCGTCAGCGTGGTGAGAATGCTCACATCAATTTTACCGCCAATGCCCACAATGACGGTGTCACAGTTCTGGATGCCGATGTTGCTCAGGTTCTCCCGTGTCAGCTCGTTCACCAGAAAGGCGTTGTCTGTGAAAGCAGTGGCGTCGTTGATGACTGACTCCTCCTTGTCCACCACGATCAGTTCAGCGCCGGACTCTGCCAGCCGCTGCGCCAGCGCAAATCCAAACCGTCCCAGTCCAATGACGGCATACATATTTTCCTTTTCCTTGGTACGTCTTACTTTCATCGTTTTCTCTCCTTACCCCACAGATATGGTTCCTTCCGGACGCTGGATTGCATTTTTATTCCGTCCCTGCATCATCCAGAGCGTTGCCACGGTCAGCGGCCCCAGACGGCCGATATACATGGTCAGCATCAGAACAATCTTACTGCCGCTGCAAAGCTGAGAGGTCAGGTCCGTAGAAAGTCCTGTTGTGGAAAATGCAGACACCACCTCAAACAGCAGCCGAATCAGCGACACATCCGGCTCAAACACGCTCATCAAAAACGTGGACACCATCACAACGCCCAATCCCATGAGCAGAATCATCACTGCCTTGTCCCGTACCGTCTGGGAAATACGCCGGTGAAAAATGGTGGGCTGGCGGTTTCGGGTATAGGCGATTGCTGACCAGACACAGACAAACAGCGTCGTATCCTTGATACCGCCGCTGGTGGAACCGGTCGAAGCGCCGATGAACATGAGGAACACCATCAAAAACAAAGACGCATTGGAGAAGGCCGCCAGCGAATAAATACTAAAGCCGGAGGTGCGGGAAATCGCGCTATAGAAAAACGCCTGAAGCCAGCGAAGTTCCCCCTCCGAGAGCTTCATCAGCAGCGTACCGCCCACCAGAAGAATCGCTGTCATGGTCAAAACGACTTTTGTATGCAGCGAGAACTTCCGGAACCGGCGGTTTCTTGCCACATCCCGAATGACAAAGAATCCCAATCCGCCGAAAATCGTCAGCAGTGCTGTGATAACCAGCAGCGAGGCGTGGTGCGTATACTCCTGCATACCGGCATCGCCGATAATGTCAAAACCGGCGTGGTTAAAAGTGGATACCGAGTGAAACACGCTCAGCCAGATTGCCCGTCCCAGCGGAAAATCTGCGTAGAAAATGGGAAAACAGCAGATTGCTCCCACGCCTTCAATGCCAAATGTCACCAGCAGCAGAGAGCGCAGCAGCTTGACCACACCCCCAAAGGTGGGATAGTTCAGCGTTTCCTTGATGAGGATGCGCTCCCGCAATCCGATGCGCTTTCCGGCGAGCAGCATCACACCGACACCAATGGAGGTGATTCCCACGCCACCCACCTGTATCAGGAACAGCAGGACACCCTGTCCAAAGGCGGAGAATGTTTCATAGGTGGGTGCTACTGTCAGTCCCACCGTGCACACTGCGCTGAAGGAGGTAAAGCAGACGTCCAGCGGCGAGAGCGGCGTTCTGTTTTTGTAAGCAATGGGCAGTGCCAGCAAAACCGCCCCAAATGCAATGAGCACTGCAAAGCAAAGAATAATGACACGTCCCGGTGTCAGGGTCTTATTCCATTTCATCTCTTCCCGTTTAATCTCCCTATTCCGACAACAGGCACTTAGAAGAAAAGCGCACACTGTCCGTGTGCGCCCTCCTTCTTCTCTCGAAGTTTATGCTTCTGTATTTTCTTTTGCGGGTGCAGCAGTCTCCGCCTCTGCGGACTGTTCTGCTGTCCCTTCCGGTGATACAATCTCTTCTTCTGATTCCTGCACGGCACTGTGTGCATCCCGTTCTGCCTGTTCTGCTTCTCCCGCAGCACGGCGTGCATTTTCATCTGCTTCCTCCTCTGCCTTCCACTTTCCGTAGGATGCATTCTTGCATCCGCAGTTCGGGCAGAAACGCTGTGTTTCCATCACTTTGGAACCGCAGGACGGACAAATAACAGCATGATCCAGTCCTGCCAGCTCGGATTTCAGCACGTCGATCTGTGCAATGGTATCCGCAGCCTGCTGGAAAAGTCCGGCGTACTGTTCCTGCGGATCGCACTGGTTCTCTGTGTAGTATCTTGTGCCGATCTCCTGATAGATGGTTTGCAGCGAATCGTTGCAGGTGTTGATCATGCGGCGAATTCTGGCACGTGCCGTTGCTTTTTTCGAAGTGTCAGCAACTTCCCGTGCCATCTTTCCCACATCGCCGCTCATTTTTCGAAACTGATCTCGAAAATCCATGTTGATTTCCTCCCTAGGCGTCTGCCTGCCGCAGCATCGGTTTCCATATGCGGAAAAACACCGCCCGCCTTTCGGCACATCTGCACACGCTGCCGTATGCCTCTGCGGCGGCATTCCCCTGTTATCTTATGACGAAACGGCGTCAAATGATTCCAAGAGAACCGAACTTATCCACAGATATAGGCAAATCGAGGACTCTTCAGTCCCAGAACGCCGCTGAAAGAATAGCCATTGACGGTTTTCTGACCGTCGATGTTGACGGAGCGGACAAAACCGCTGTCGCCGATCTCCATCTGAATCCAGTTTGCCGGATTGTCAGAAAGGGCGATTCCGTAAGCGCCCTGGATTCTCGAACGCACTTCATCGGTACTCATGTACGTCACTTCCCCGTAGTTCGGGTCGTATAATGCATCATATTCCGAGGGAACGCTGACCAGATAGTCATAGCTTCTGCCCCAGATATCGGCTGCACTTGCAGTTGCACCACCGCTGGAAGCGCCATAAACGGTGAGCGCATAATCCCCGTCATAGTACAGTGCCTGTCCGACCACTGAGGAAACTGCGTCCACAACATTCTGCGGCGGATTTGCCTTCAGACATACGCCGGTCACGCTGCCGCCGTTGAACATGATATAGGTATAGGCTGCAACCGC
>NZ_FR897982.1:13367-35441 GCF_000437175.1 Ruminococcus sp. CAG:330
ATAGGTATAGGCTGCAACCGCCTGTGCCTTCATTGCCTCCGGATGCATGGTGGAACTCATTTCTGCATACACGATCTGAGAGAGGATATCCAGTGCACTGCCGGTCACGCCGTTCGCAGTAATGGAACCGGCGCCGGTCTGCACCAGACTTGTTCCCGGATAATAATGGAAGAGGATCGACTGGTAGTCATATCCGCCATAGGTTGCGTAATAATCCGCACCGTTCTGGCTCATGCCGACGCAGTGCCCGTATCCATAAGTTGTAAATGCAAACTGTCCGGCTTCCACAGACGGTGCCATCGAGGCAGCTGCGCCGACGTTTGCAGAGCCCGTCACACTGGAAGACCCCAGCGTTTCACCGGAACCTGCAACCTTTCCAGCCTGTTTGGCAGGAGTGGTTGCCTGTTCCATCGCATCGATCTGCGCCTGTGACGGTTTAATTTCTTCATACTGAACCAATGATAAGCTGGAATCATAATCTGAAATTTCAGCCTTCCACCATGTTGAGCCATTTTCGGTTGCGGCGGTATCTGCCGAAGGAGCAGCGGATTCTGTCACTGCGTACGCAGTCACTACCGATGTTCCGGCAAGCAGTGCCGCAGCTAAAATTGCAACACTTGCACGTGGGTAACGTATTTTCATATCAAAACTCCAATTTGTACCGGCAAAATTGCCGGGTGATATTTTGCGGCATTCCAAAGCCAGCGGTCAGGCGGTGCAGTTCTGTCGTGCCTTGTCCGCACGCAGGATTCGCATTCGCCATGCCGGCATCTGTTCTGCCACAGGGAATCGGTGCAGTGATCCCGAAAAAACATTCGAACGCCCGCCTGAAAAAGGCAGGTTCTCCTGCATCGCACCGATTCCTTTTACTGCACAGGGTACACCGCCAACCCTTCTTTTCGAAGGCTGCGGTCGTCCATACAGCGTAAGCAGCCCGTGCTTACTCCTGTGCAGCAGCGGTGGTCTCCTCGGTCGCACCGCCCTGAATCTTCGCCAGAAGAGTCTGGGTATCCTCGCCCTCCCGCAGACGGCGGGCAACGATCAGGAAACGGGAATTATCCTCATCGGAATAGCAGGTGGAGAGCGTCAGGATGTCGTCACCATACTTCACATCAATGGGGTTGGTGATCATATTCTTGGACTCTACCGTCTTGACATAGTTGTCAAACGCTGCTTGATCCTTCAGATCCTGCATCCGCCAGTAGAGGAAATCGGCATCCGCATTACCGCTTGTAATCACCAGTCCGAACATGACATAGGTATAGTCTGCATAGTTGGAGCTAAAGGTGATAAACGGATTCTGCTTGTAGTACTCCGGATCCTGCCGATAGCGGCGAAGCGAACCAAACATGGAGTTATCCGCCATGTTGTGTCCGTAGAGGATGATGTTCTCCGACCAGTCCGCCGGGTCTGCCCCGAAATAATCGGCGCAGTCCATAAATACTGTACCGGCACGGAACTCCTGTCCGTCAAAGCCATGATTCAAATAATATTCATTATCGATCGTCTGCACCACAGGGTTGTCCACCTGTGTATCTGCGATCGTAATGTACCCAACGGTATCCGGATTCTGTGCCAGCAGCTTCTTGGCACGCTCCGTCAGTTCCGGCGCAGCGGTGGGCGCTTCTGTTGCCTCTTCCGTCACCGGTGTGGTCGTGATCAGATTGCCGCCGGCAGTCTGGTCAATCTTCTCGGCACATCCCGTGGTTGCAGTCAGTGCCATGCAAAGTGCAGCTGCAAAGGCAGCTGCTCTCCAATTTCTCTTCATATGCTACAATCATCTCTCATTTCTTATCCATAGGGAACAAAACCGGCATCAGGGTCGTAATGGTCGCTGTTCCACAGATAGTAGATATTCGGCCATTTGGTGTTGGGGTTTGCCACACTGCCCACAGTTCCCTCAGTCAGGTCTTCCCCGTCCCGCACCCGCCGTGCCACAATGACAAGGCGAGCCGTATCAAAGGAACTGTTGCAGGTGGAGAGCGTCAGCAGCGCATCCCCATACTTCACATCGACACCGGTCAGGCGGAGCGAACGACGCTTCACCTCGTTGACATAATCATAAAATTCCGTTTCATCCGCAAAATTGATCTTGTTCCAATAGTCGAAACGGGTATCCGTATTATCAGAGGCATCGGCGATAAAATAGCCGAAGATCTTATACTGATACGTTTCGTAGTTGGAATTCAGCTGGATGATCGGATGCTGCTGGTAGTAATTCTCATCGATCTGGTAAGACTTCAGCGAGCCGAACATGGAGTTATCCCGCATGTTGTGCCCATACACGATCAGATTGTCGGAATTCGGCTCTGACAGTGTGCCGTCCCTGCCCACCTCATCGAAGCTGCATCTGCCGTCCAAAAAGATGGAGCCTGGCTTGGAATCCTCGCCCTGCATGTTGCGGTAGAGGTAGTATTCCTCTCCTTCCACATCGTTTGGATGGTGCAGCAGCGGATAATCCACCGGCGTATCGGCAATGGTGATCCAGCCGTTGATCTCCGGATTGATCGCCAGAAGGTCGGCAGCACCCGGTAAAAGCGTATAGTGCTTTTCCGTAGGCACCTCCGTCTCTTCCTCTGTCAGCTCCGTTGCAACCGGAACAGTGGTCGTCTTAGGCATCTGCGCATGATAGGAGCTTCCCACATCGCTGTAAAACGCCTTGCTGCGGTACAGGTCGATCAGGTACAATGCGATCAGCACCATGCACACCAGAAAGACCAGACTGGAGAGCAGAAAGACGCTTTTCCGGACGATCTCGCCGCCGGAGTCGCCCCGATGGGGCAGCATGCCCATTGCCCAGCTGCCAAGCGCATGCTTTTTTCGCTTGGGCGGCGGTGCTGCCTCCGGTGCAGGCGGCTGAAATTTTTCCGGATGCTCTTTCCGTTCTTTCACCTGCCGGATCTGGTAGGCAACCCGCAGGGAGACCTGTTCTGCCTCTTCCTCCTGTGCAATGTGAAACAGGCTGGAACGAAGCACCGAGATCTTCTCCTCCGTGTTCTGCTCGCCCTGCGGGGTGTCCGGGGTGCTTTGCTCCTCCGAAGGCGAATCCGTGGAATCTACTGCAGCAGTGTTTTCATCTTCCTGCATTCCGCTTCCTCCATCAGATAACTTTCTGCGATGCCAAAGGCGCATACGGCGACACCGTGGCGGATCTCCGCACGGTTACACAAGCCGTACCGCCAGAGCTGTAAGTGCGCAGCCACTGCCTTCTCCCCCAGCAGCATCCCCACATACACGGTGCCCACCGGCTGCTCCCTCCGGTGTTCCGCCGCCCGGGCCGGCGATGCCGGTCACAGAAAGGCAGAGCGCAGCATCCGACTGCTGGCGCAAACCGTGTGCCATCGCCATGGCGACCTCGGCGCTCACCACGCCTTTCCCGGCAATCAGCTCCGCCGGAACGCCCAGAAATTTGGTCTTCATCCGTTCCGCATAGGTGCATATTCCGAGTTCAAAGACACGGGAAGCTCCCGACACCGACGTGATAAGCTGCGAGAGCAATCCGCCGGTGCAGCTTTCCGCAGTTGCCACCGTTTGTTTCTCTCTATCTAATAATTGTACAATATGTCCCACAGTTTTGTCAAGTGCTTTTTCCGTGTCTTTATAGATCTGACATATTTTTTCTTCTCCCAGAATAGAATATCCCATTTTCCACGCCTGCTTTCTGTGCTTTTTCACAAAATCACACGCCAAATTTTGTGAAATATCCTCGAATTAAAGTTCAAACACACGCATTTGTGTCTGCTCCACTGCCTTTTCCACCAAGGCGGTAAAATCGAATTTTGCCTGCGCCTTTTCCACCTCTGCCAAAGACGGACGCACCTTGGGATGCCGGGGAGTAAAGACGGTGCAGCAGTCCTCGTAGGGCAGTGTGGAGGTTTCGAATGTTCCAATGGCACGGGCAGTTTCCACGATCTCGGTCTTGTCCATGCCGATCAGCGGACGGAACACTGGAATCCGGCTCACGGCATCGGTGCAGGCAATCGCCTGCATGGTCTGGCTCGCCACCTGTCCCACGCTCTCGCCGGTAATCAGGGCGAGGCAGTTGTCCTTTTCCGCAATCTTCTGGGCGATCTCCATCATCAGACGGCGCATGATAATGGTGAAGTACTCCTCCGGACAGTGTTCCTTGATCGCCTCCTGAATCTCCGTAAACGGCACGCAGAAAAAGGCGATGTTCCCGCAATAGGGCGTGATCTCCTGACAGAGCTGCTCCACCTTTTCCAGCGCACGGTATGAGGTGTAGGGCGGGCTGACATAGTGAATGGCGGAGATGTGAACGCCTCGGCGAGCCATGCGGTAGCCGGCAACCGGACTGTCAATTCCGCCGGACAGCAGGAGCAGTGCCTTTCCGCTGCTTCCCACCGGTAGACCGCCGGCACCTTTCAGGTTTGCGCCGTGGACAAAAGCGTGGGTATCCCGAATTTCCACCATAATGGTGGCATCCGGATTGTGCACATCCACCGACAAATGGGGATACGCCTCCAGCAGGACACCGCCCAGCTCCGCACAGATCTCCGGCGATTTCAGCGGGAACGCCTTATCAGCACGCTTTGCCTCCACTTTAAAGGTATTCGCACCGGACAGCACCTCGTCCAGATACGGCACTGCCTTGGCGGAGATGTCCCCCATGGTCTTTTCGCAGACGCAGGCACGGCAGAGGGCTGCGATGCCGAACACGCACTGGAGATGTTCCAGCACCTCGTCCAGATCAATGTCCTCCGACATCGGTTCCATGTAGATCGTGGACTGTGCCCGTGTCAGTTTGAACACTCCAAATTTTTTCAGACGGCGACGCAGATTTTTCATGAGGATGTCCTCGAACGTTCCACGGTTCAGACCCTTCAGCGCCATTTCTCCGTATTTTGCCAAAATCAATTCTTTTGCCATAGATAACTCCTTAATGTACCAGACCCTGACGGGCATCCTTCAATCCTTGTACCAATGCTGCAATGTCATCTTCCGTATTTTCTGCGCAAAAGCTAATGCGCAGGGCGCTGTCCACCTCTGCCGGCTTTGCGCCGAACGCCTCCAGAACGCCGCTGCTGGCGCCCTTGGAGCACGCCGAACCGCTGGAAATGTAGATCTCCCGCTGTTCCAGATAGTGCAGGATGATCTCCGAGCGGTATCCCGGCATGGAGATGCTCAGCACATAGGGCGAGGCGTCCGGAATATCCCGAATCAGCACACCCTCCATCGTCCGGAGCTGTGCAATCAGACTTGCCCGCAGCTGTGCCGCTTTTTCGTAGCGTTCCTGCACCGTCTGGGACAGCTTCTCTGCTGCTGCGCCGAATGCTGCGATCAGCGGAACGCTCTCCGTCCCCGGACGCAGGCTCTTCTCCTGATGTCCGCCGAACAAAATGGGACGAATCCGGACACCCTGCCGGAGATACAGTGCACCCGCACCTTTCAGGGCGTGTACCTTATGACCGCTGAGGGAGATCAGATCGGCATTCAGGGAACGTGTGCGGAAAGGTACTTTTAAAAAGCCCTGCACCGCATCACAGTGGGTGAGGATCTCCGGATCCTTTCGCTTCACCCCACGGAATGTCTCCTCCACCGGCATCCGATAGCCATTCTCATTGTTCACCAGCATCATGCTGACCAGACAGGTGTTTCCGTCCACTTCCCGCAGGAAGTCTTCTGCGTGATACCTGCCGTCTGCATCCGGTGCCACGGCAACGACTGTAAAGCCCTGCTGTTCCAGCTGTGCCAGCGTCTGGCGCACCGATGCGTGCTCTACCGCACTGGTGATAATCTTCTTCCGCTTTCTGCCATGGGCAGCAGCTGCGCCACGGAGTGCCAGATTGGTGCTTTCTGTTGCACCGGAGGTAAACAGCAGTTCCTGTGCCTTACATCCCAGTGCTGCTGCGATCTGCTGGCGGGCGTGTTCCATGACGTGCTGTGCTTCCAGTCCCTTGCGATGCAGCGAGGACGGATTGCCGTACTGCTCCGTCATGCACCGCACCACTGCCTCTGCCGCTTCTGCGCAGGGCTTTGTGGTAGCGGCGTTGTCCAGATAATGTTCCATTGTGTTCGTGCCTCCTCTTGTTTCAGGTGTTATTATACCATATTCCCGCCAATTGTGCAAGTGCCGCATCATTTCTTCCCGTATTTTCGCAGATCTTCAAAATAAAAAATGCGGTTTTTCGGCGAAATTCCGTAGTTTTTCAGATTCCCCAAAAAAATTTTGAAAAAATGCAAAAAAACGCTTGACAAACCGGTTTTGTTGTGCTATAATAATTCTTGTCGCTACGGCGAACACAAAAAACAAATAACTGCGGATATGGCGGAATTGGCAGACGCGCTAGCTTCAGGTGCTAGTCCTCGCAAGGGGGTGGAGGTTCAAGTCCTCTTATCCGCACCATGTTCTTCACGGTGCAATTGAATAGAGAAAGCTGATTTATGCGGATATGGCGGAATTGGCAGACGCGCTAGCTTCAGGTGCTAGTCCTCGCAAGGGGGTGGAGGTTCAAGTCCTCTTATCCGCACCATTGAGGTCTGATTGAAAAATCAGGCCTTTTTCTTTTGTCTTTTAAAATGTATTACAATAAAAAGTCCGGAAAGCGTTCAGCCAAACACTTTCCGGATTTTTTTAATATTGGAATGTACTTCCGCCGGCGAACTCCCGCACCAGCGAATCCGAAGGAACCTGTTCCAGCGGCAGAGGTATCACCTTATCCCACATCCGGCGCAGCTCTTCCAGCACCGGATGCGACAGCTCCGCCTCCAGTTCTCCGTCCAGCAGCGTCTTATAGATTCCCAGCTCATAAGGCAGAAACGTATCAATGGAGATGGACGCACGCTTTTTATAAGGTGCAATGTACTTGTGTTCTCCCGCCTGCACATGTTCAAACATAGCGAGAGTTTCCGCCACGCTTCGGTGCCGGAAATTCTTGTCCCGCAGCATCCGGCGGAGCAGCCGGAGCCGTGAGGGGTGAAGTACCGTTTCCCCGTCCGCCGCACGGGTGCGGACGCTGACATAGAGCCGTTCTGTCATCTCTTCCGGCAGAGTGACCACCTCCGGATTCAGGGCGTGAATGCCCTCCAGAATCAGCAGCTCCCCCGGCTTTCGTGTCAGAAGCCGCCACTTGTCGCAGCGTGTCGTGGTGCGGAAATCATAGTGCGGCAGCCACGTGGGCTGACCCTCGGCAATCTGGCGGAGGAGTGTATTCAGATAGGGCGCATCCACCCGTGCCGGCGACTCCAGATCCAGCTTTCCCGCTGCCGCCAGTTCCCGCTGCTGCGGTGTCAGGGAACAGAAAAAGTGATCCATAGAGATGGTGTGCGTTTCCACGCCCCAGCGATCCAGAAACCGCTCGATCAAAAACGCCGTGGTCGTCTTTCCGGAACCGGACGGTCCGGAAAGCAGCACGATGGGCTGCTGCTGCGCATTGCGGCGGATGGAGGATGCCGCCTGTTCAATGGTTTGCAGCCACGCTGCATCTGCCTGCGCCATGGCATCGGAGGACGCTGTCATCTCCCGGTTCATCTGTTCCAACTCTATCTTCTGCACAATACCGCCGCCTTTCTTTTTCGATTCATTATAGCACAATTCGACAGATTTTGTCAACAACACTTCCCCGGGATTTGTGGAAATCAAAAAAGCGAACCGCCTGAGAGCAGTCCGCCTATTTCGGGATTATGCTTTTTTCTGATACTCCGCCAACACATCCCGAAGTTCTGCCAGATACAGCTCCGCCGCCTGACTCTGCTGCACTCTGGGATTGGCAATCCAGCCGATCTGCATCCGTTCTGCCGTATCCATAGGTACAGACACAATATCTCCCCCGTTCAGCTCTGCACTGACCATACCGCTGCAAACGGTATAGCCATCTACACCACGCAGCAGATTGAACAGCGTGGCACGGTCACTGACACGGATGCACTTCTGATGAGGCATGGTGCTGAACAGCTCCTCCGCAAAATAAAAGGAGTTGTGCGTCCCCTGTTCGAAACACAGGAACGGGTACGGTTCCAGATCTGCCGTGGTCACAGAGGGCTGTGCAGCGAGAGGATGTCCGGCACGGAGAAAGACATGAGGCGCAGCGTCCGCCAGCGGATGGAATTCCAGACGGTATTCCTCCAGCATCGCCCGAAGTACTTTCTCGTTGAAACTGCTCAGATACAGAATCCCGATTTCGCTGTCCATGCGGCGCACGTCCTCCATGATCTCGTGGGTGCGTGTCTCCCGCAGCGTGAACCGGTACGCCTCCAGCGAGAGCCGGCGAATCAGCCGGACAAAAGCATCCACCGCAAAGGCATAGTGCTGGGTGGAGATGGAACAGCGCTGGCAGAGCTGCCGTGGTGCGCCGTAATGCTGGTGCAGCAAGTCCGCCTGCTCCACCACCTGTCTGGCATAGGAGAGAAACTCCCTGCCCTCCTCCGTCAATGCAATGCCCCGAGCCGAGCGGTGAAAGATCGTGATGCCGAATTCTTCCTCCAGCGTCCGCACCGCACCTGAAAGCGTGGGCTGTGCCACATAGAGTTGCTTTGCCGTTTCGCTGATAGAACCGTGTTCCACAATGGCGATCACATATTGCAGCTGCTGTAGTGTCATGGATCGCCGCCTTAGAAGTGCTCTACCATGTGCAGCACGATATCTGCCACACGCTTGGCTGCGATCTTCTCGAACTGGTCGAAGGACATGGCACCCTCATCGTCTGCGTTGTCCGAGATGCAGCGAATGCTGGCGTAGGGCACCTGATTCCGGTAGGCGCACTGTCCCACTGCAGCACTCTCCATATCTACAGCATAGGGTGTCAGACGGCTCTGGATGTCCGCCTTGCGTGCGCTGTCTGTTACGAATTCATCGCCGGATACGATTCTGCCGGTGAACACCTTGACACCGAATTCCTCACAGGTTTTCCGTGCCAGTGCAATGAGGGATTCGTCTGCCGGATAGATGCCGCAATAGGGCGGATAGTCCTTCAGGAAGTGCAGATCCAGATCGTGGGGCAGCACCTCGCTGGAAACCACCACGTCACACACATGCACCTCCGGATTCATACCGCCGGCAATGCCTGCGTTGAGAATGGCGTCCGGCTGGAACGTATCGATGAGCGCCTGCGTGCAAACCGCAGCGTTGACCTTAGCGATACCGCTGCAAACGTGTACGACACGAGTGTCCCCCACCTGATTGAGATAATAGTCAAATCCAGCTTTTTTCTGAATTTCCGAGTTCGGCAGACCCTTGCGGATATCCACCAATTCTGACGGCATTGCGCCGATAATTCCGATTGTTTTCATCATCAGTCGTCCCTTTCTATGGCTTGCTTTTTTCTATTATACCACAAAATCACCGCCGTGTCCACCTCCTTTTTTGCAAAAAGCAGCGGAGAACTGCCGGTTTTCCAAAGGCCGCTCCGGAAATGCCGGTGCTTTGACCGGAAACCATGCCGGCTGCAATTGCCCGTCTTTCTTATGTAAAAAACGATGTGCCATTGTGACAGATATTTTGCCTCCCGTATTCTATAATAGAGTTTACCAAACATTCATCTTTTCTCTACACTTTTCAGAAAGGACCGCCTGCCATGCACAACGTCAATCCTCAGCCGCTCCGCCGACCGCTTTTCCTTCCTCGTTTTCTCTGGGAGAGCGGCGGCGGATTTCTCGCCGGTCTGCTCCTCGCCGGCACCCACGTAGGGGCTATGACCTCGCCCCTTCCCATTGCATTCGCCGCCAATTTCACCGCTCCCGGTGCTGTTTCCGTGCTCATCGGAAGTCTGCTCGCCTACGTCATCTCCGGCACGCTTCTGGACAACCTTCCCCTGCTCTTCGGGCTGGTGGTGGTCGTCAGCCTGCGTATGTTTCGCCACCCGCCACGCACCGCTTCCGGCATGGCATGGAGCACCGCCCTCTGCGTGTTTCTCGCCGGCATCGCCGTATCCCTCTTCTTCCACGCCAGCGGCGCTGAGGTCATCGGCTACACTATGACCGCCTGCCTCACCGGCTGCGCCTCCTACTTCATGCACGCCGTATTCACCAGCATTCGTGCCAGCGGAAAGATTCCCCTCCGCTCCACTGACGGCTGCGCCGCTGCTGTCGTCCTCATCCTGACCATCGCCGCATTCAGCTGTTACCGCATTCCGGCAATGAACGTGGGCTGCATTCTCGGCACGGCAATTACACTGGTGGGCGCACGCAAGTTCCGCTGTGCCGGCGGTGTGATCTGCGGCGCACTCTCCGCCTGCGGTGCTGTACTGGGTGCCGGCAGAGATGGCCTTGCCATGCTGGTACTGCCGGTGGGCGGGCTCCTGATGGGCTACCTCGCCTCCCGCAACCGCTTCGCCATCGCCGGCATCTTTTTTGTCTTTTCCCTTATGGGGCTTATCACATTCAGTTCTGCCCTGCTCACAATTTCTGTGGTCTGCAATCTTTTTCTGGGCAGCGTAGCATTCCTGTTTCTGGATGCCGCCTGTCTGGACAAGTGGCTGGTCATGGACATCTCCGACAAGAGCGACAGCACCCAGCCCCTTTCCGCACGCCTGAACGACATGGCAGGCGCCATTCGCAGCGTGCGGCAGGACACCAACGCTATCGCCGCCCTGCTCCCGCAGGAGGAGATCTCCCACGACACCGCCAGAGAAGTCTGCGAGACCGTCTGCGGCAGCTGCCGGAACAAGCTGCGCTGCTGGGAATCCCATTACGAAGAAACGCTGTGTGGCTTTCGGAAAATGGAGAGCCACCGTGGCACAGAGCTGCCGCCCATTCCGGCAGAGCTTGCCCAGTGCAGCCGCACTGAACGGCTTCAGGCGCTGTTTTCCAGACAGGCGGCAGAACGCAGGCGAGCACGCTTTCTGGCGGCACGCACCGCAGAGAGCCGTACCGTGCTGCTGGAACAGCTCTCCGCCGCCGAGGAATTGCTGCAAACTGTTTCCAGCCATCTGGACATCCGCTACAGCAGTGAGATGAGCGAGAGCATCCGCCGGCGCATGCTCCGGTACGGCTACGACTGCGACACCGCTGCCGCCTATTACACCGAGTCCGACCGCCTGATGATCGAGCTGCACTGCGCCGACCGCACGCTGGACGGCTGTCTCCCCACCATCCGGCACATTCTTTCCGAATCCCTGAACATGACACTGGAGGAACTGGATCCCATCCGGCTGGGCGGTCAGACACGCTACCGGCTCTGCCAGCGTCCCAAGTACCGTCTGGAACACTTCTCCTCTGCCCGTCACGCCCAGCAGGAGAACATCTCCGGCGACAGCGCCGTCACCTTTACGGACAGCGCCGGAAACCCCTATCTTGTCCTCTCCGACGGCATGGGCACCGGCAAATACGCCGCCATTGAGTCCCGCATGACCACGGAGATGTTCCGCAAATTCGTCAGCGGCGGCATCACCGGCACGGCTGCGGTACGGATGATGAACGGACTGCTGCTCACCAAGTCGCCGCAGGAGACCTTTGCAACACTAGATGTGGCGAAGTTCGATCTGGATGCCGGCGCACTCACCATCATGAAGTCCGGCGCAGCTGCCACGCTGATTCGCCACGACGGCAAGGTGTCCCGCATCAGCGCCAAGACCTTTCCCCTCGGCGCAGAACCGGAGGGCGAGCTGGAGATCCGGCACATCGCCCTCCGGCCGGACGATATCATTCTCATGCTCTCCGACGGCGTCAGCGAGGACGCATACCCCCTTATCCGGCAGCTTCTGGAGAGCGGCGCCACGCTGGAACAGATCGTCACCGAGATCTGCGAAAAAGCGGCGATCTTTGCCGGCGGAACCCAGCGGGATGATGTCACCGTCTGTGCAGCACGGCTACTTCCGGCATAAGCATTTGCGTCTCCTGAATTTTTCCAAAATCTGCATCTTCCTTTTACGCAGGCGCTATTTTTTGCCGTCTGTGTAAATTTCCATGCGCATTTCAACAACGGTTTCAAAATCGTATCACACTTTTTCATCGTTTTCACTGGCAAAGCGAGAACGTTCTCTCCTAGTTTTTGTACATATTATACAAATCGGTGGATTAAAACTGTTCATTTCTATAAAAATCGCCAGTGAAAACAAAAATAACTTGCAATGATTCTCTTTTTATGTTAAAATGTGAATAGAAAAATAAAAAGGAGGGTTTGCTATGCCTTCATCGCAGAAATCCAAAGATTACGATTTTCCGCTGTATCTGTTCCACCAAGGAAAAAATTTTGAGGCGTACCGCTTTTTTGGTGCGCATTTATTCCGCCGCGGGAGAGGACAGTTCTGCCGGTTCCGTGTCTGGGCACCGCATGCCAAAAGCGTCTCCGTCATCG
Source organism: Ruminococcus sp. CAG:330 (assembly GCF_000437175.1). Classification (NCBI taxonomy): domain Bacteria; kingdom Bacillati; phylum Bacillota; class Clostridia; order Eubacteriales; family Oscillospiraceae; genus Ruminococcus; species Ruminococcus sp. CAG:330. Next base: position 25,618 of record NZ_FR897982.1, read on the forward strand.
GCAGCTTCAACAACTGGGACCGCAGCTGTCACCCTATGGAGAAGATCACAGATGCTATCTGGGAAGCAGAAATCCCCCGCATTCAGCAATTTGACAGTTACAAATACAGTATCGAAACGGAAGATGGCCGTATTTTAGATAAAGCAGACCCCTATGGGTCACACTACGAAACCCGTCCCGGCACAGCCTCCAAGATCTATGAGAGCAGCTATACGTGGAAGGATGCCGCATGGTACACCGCAAAAAAGCAGCACTCCCCGTATAAAAGCCCCATGAACATCTACGAGGCAAACCTCGCCTCGTGGAAACACAAGCCGGAGGAGAAATTCCCCAGCTATGTGGGATTTGCCGAGGAGATCATCCCTTATCTGAAAAAGATGTCCTACACCCACATCGAACTGATGCCGCTGACGGAATATCCCTTCGACGGCTCGTGGGGATATCAGGTGACTGGCTATTTTGCCCCCACCTCCCGCCACGGCACGCCGGACGACTTCCGCACCATGATCGACATGTTCCATCAGGCTGGCATCGGCGTCATTCTGGACTGGGTTCCGGCGCACTTTCCCAAGGATCCTATGGGTCTGTGCGAGTTCGACGGCTCCTATTGCTATGAGTATGCCGACCCGCTAAAAATGGAGCACAAAGGCTGGGGCACCCGTGTCTTTGACTACGGCAAGGGCGAGGTCTGCTCGTTCCTGATCTCCAGCGCCTGCTGCTGGCTGGAGGAGTTCCATGTGGACGGTCTGCGTGTGGATGCGGTGGCATCCATGCTCTATCTGGACTACGACCGTCCCGACGGCGAATGGCGTCCCAACGTCTACGGCGGCAACGAGAATCTGGAGGCAGTGGAATTCCTGCGCCACCTCAACGAGGCAGCGTTCTCCCGCAATCCGGATATTCTCATGATCGCAGAGGAATCCACCGCATGGCCGCTGGTCACCAAGCCCACCGACATCGGCGGACTCGGCTTCAACTTCAAGTGGAACATGGGCTGGATGAACGACATGCTCAGCTACATCTCGCTGGACCCCATCTATCGGGCGTTCAATCACGATAAGCTCACATTCTCCTTCTTCTACTGCTTCTCCGAGAACTATATTCTCCCCATCTCCCACGATGAAATCGTCTACGGAAAATGCTCCATGCTCCAGAAGATGAACGGGCAGGACGATGCGGAACGCTTCGCTTCTTACCGTGCTTTTCTGGGATACATGATGGCGCATCCAGGCAAAAAGCTGCTCTTCATGGGTCAGGAATTTGCCCAGAAAAACGAGTGGAATTACGAAACGCAGCTGGACTGGGAGCTCTTGGAACTGCCGGAGCACAAGCGGATGGAACAATTCTCGCAGGATCTGAACCGGTTCTATCTGGAGCACTCACCCCTGTGGCAGGACGACGACTCGTGGCAGGGTTTCAGCTGGATTTCCCACGATGACTACCAGCAGAGCGTCATTGCATTCCGGCGCATCGATGATGCCGGCAAGGAGATCATCGCTGTGTGCAATTTCTGTCCGGTACAGCGCAACGATTACAAGATCGGCGTGCCCAAGGAGGGCAGCTATGCGCTGGCATTCAACACAGACGACAAGAAGTACGGCGGAAGCGGCATCACCGAATCCAAGTTTCGGACGCTGCCAATCTCCATGCACGGCTTTGAACAGTGCGTCTCGCTGACACTGGCACCGCTGTCGGTGATCTATCTCACCTTCACCCCGCCGAAAAAGCGCACCGTCCACAAGTCCGCTGTAACGCGAAAAACACCGGCAAAGCCAAAGGCAGCCAAGAAACCGGATACTGCACGGAAACGTACAGCCGCACCCAAATAAAATTTGCCGTAATCTGTGCGGAAACCATGTGCTCTAACCTCATTGTACCGCATAGTTTAGGATAAAGAGTTTCCCTATTTTGAAATAGAACGATTAGGAGGAATATCATGAAGATCAAGAAAAAGTGTGTCGCTATGCTTCTCGCAGGCGGTCAGGGAAGCAGACTATATGCCCTGACACAAAAGGTGGCAAAACCAGCAATCCCCTACGGCGGTAAGAATCGCTTCATCGACTTCCCGCTCTCCAACTGCATCAACTCCGGCATTGATACCGTGGGTGTTCTCACCCAGTATCAGCCCATGGTGCTAAATGAATACATCGGCAACGGCCAGCCCTGGGATCTGGATAAAATGCACGGCGGTGTTCACGTGCTTCCGCCGTACCAGACAGCTGCCGGCGCATCTTGGTACGAGGGAACTGCCAACGCCATCTATCAGAACATTGCGTTCATCGAGCGGTACGATCCGGAATATGTCATCGTACTGGGCGGCGACCATATCTATAAAATGGATTACTCCAAGATGCTGGACTACCACATTGCCAATGAGGCAGACAGCACCATCGCTGTCATCGATGTTCCCCGTTCCGAAGCCTCCCGCTTCGGCATCATGACCTGCGACGAAACCGGAAGAATCACAGACTTTACAGAAAAGCCAAAGGAGCCAAAGTCCACACTGGCTTCTATGGGCATTTATGTTTTCTCCTGGGCAAAGCTCAAGAAATACCTCATTGAGAACGAAAACGCCAACACCGGCTCCAAGGACTTCGGCAAGGACATCATTCCTGCAATGCTGGCAAACAGCGAGCGTCTGTTCGCCTATGAGTTCGAGGGCTACTGGAAGGACGTTGGAACACTGGACAGCCTGTGGGAGGCAAACATGGATCTGCTCAGCCCGAACGTTCCGCTGGATCTCTATGACCCCAACTGGAAGGTATACTCCCGCCACAACAACATGCCGCCCCAGTACATCGGCGAAAATGCCCACGTGGAAAACTCCATGATCACAGAGGGCAGCGTCGTGGACGGCACTGTGGACTTCTCCATCATCTCCTCCGGTGTCACCATCGAAGAGGGCGCATCTGTCAAGTACAGCATTATCATGCCGGGCAGCACCATCAAGAAGGGGGCTGTGGTAGAATACGCTATCATCGGTGAGGACTGCATCATTGAATCGGATGCAGTCATCGGTATGAGCCCGGAATCCGTTCCGAACCGTGACGACTGGGGCATTGCCGTACTGGGACACAACATCACCGTTTCCTCCGGCAAGCGTGTCCTTCCGAAAGACATTATTTCCGAAAATCTGTAAAGGCGGTGCAAACACATGAGTATTAACCAGAATGTATTGGGTTTGATTTTTGCTAGTATTAACGATTCCGCAGTCATCGATTTGACCAAGCTGCGCACAATGGGTTCGATCCCCTACGGCGGACGCTACCGTCTTGTGGACTTTCCTCTCTCCAATATGGTAAATTCCGGCATTTCCGAGGTTGGCGTCATCACCAAATCCAACTACGGCTCTCTGCTGGATCATCTGGGTTCCGGAAGAGAATGGGATCTGGCACGGAAAAAAGGCGGTCTGCACCTGCTGCCGCCGTTCAGCCAGGTTGGCGGCGGCACCTATCAGGGCCGTCTGGAAGCGCTGAGCAACATCTGGAGCTTTGTAGAGCACACCCGTGCCAAGTATGTAGTTCTGTCCAACTGCGATGTCATCACCACCATTGACTTCAACGATGCGCTGGAACATCACCAGACCTCCGGCGCAGACATTACTTTCATCTACGGCAAGGGCATCTACAACCGGGACTCCTGCCCCAACAGCTGCATTCTCCAAATCGATGAGAACGACACCATTCAGGAAGTTCTCACCAATCCGCTGCTCTCCGGCGAGTGCAACATCTCTCTGGATATGTTCATCATGAACACAGACTTCCTCAAGCAGGTAGTTCTAGAGGCGATCAGCAAGAACCAGCAGAGTCTAATTCGTGATGTGCTTCAGGCAAGAAAAGACGAGTTTGTCTTTAAGGCATACGAGCACAAGGGCTGCTTCTACCGTGTCAACAGTCTGGAGGCTTACTACAAGGCAAACCTCGCACTGCTGGACACCAAGATCCGGAATAACATCTTCTCCGCAGAAGCTCCGATCTACACCAAAGTCGGCGACAATCCGCCGGTAAAGTACGGTCTGGAGGCAAACGTCAAGAACTCTCTCATCGCAGACGGCTGCGTCATTGAAGGTACGGTAGAAAACTGCGTGCTGTTCCGTGGCGTGCGTGTTGCCAAGGGTGCTGTTGTCCGCAACAGCGTCCTCATGCAGGGCACAGAAATCGGAAGCGGATGCAACATCGATGCCATCGTTGCCGACAAGAATGTCACCATCTCAGAAAATCGTGTCCTCACCGGTTCTTCCTCCTATCCGCTCTATCTGGGCAAGAAGGCAAAGATTTAAGAAATAACGATAGAATCAGAGAAACAGATATGCTATAATGAAATCGTGCTTTCCGAAAAAGACGTATTATGTCTTTTCGGAATACGATCGGAATCACGGATGCGCTGCCGCAGGGAACAGGCTCTCAAAACGATTGGGGCATTTCCTGCGGCAGTCTGCATCTCTGCCGTTTGGAGAAAGGACAGGTATCCCCTATGAAAATCTTATTTGCATCCAGCGAAGCGCTCCCCTTTGCCGCATCCGGCGGACTCGCCGATGTGGTCGGCTCGCTTCCCGCTGCACTCAGCCAGAAAAAGGGCATGGACTGCCGTGTGGTTCTGCCGCTGTACCGTTCCATCACGCCGGAAGTCCGCAACCGGATGACCTTCCTCAAGGACATCAACGTGGAGGTGGGCTGGCGCAAGCAGTACTGCGGTATCTATACCATCGCTGTGGGCAGCGTCACCTATTACTTGCTGGACAACCCCTATTACTTCATGCGGGACGGCATGTACGGCTTCTACGATGACTGCGAACGCTTCATCTTCTTCTCCCGTGCTGTGCTGGAGATTCTGCCGGAACTGGGCTGGAAGCCGGACATCATCCACTGCAACGACTGGCAGACCGCAATGATTCCCGTTTTCTATCGGGTGCTCTACCAGTATCATCAGGAATACGAGAACATCCGCATTCTCTATACCATTCACAACATCCAGTATCAGGGCGTATACGGCAAAGAGGTCATCACAGAGCTGATGGGAATCCCCACGTATCACACCAACCTGCTGGAATTTGACGGCATGGTCAACTTGATGAAGGGCGCCATCGAAACCGCCGACCGTATCACCACCGTCAGCCCCACCTACGCCAAGGAGATTCTCGACCCGTGGTATTCCTACGGCATGGATCGGGCACTGGTGCGGCGGCAGGACGGCATTGTGGGCATTCTCAACGGCATTGACGTGGTGAGCTACAATCCGGAAACAGACCCCAACATTCCCAAGCACTACAGCGCCGCCAAGATTCAGGGCAAGAAGGACTGCCGCAAGGCGCTGCTGGAGGAGTGCCATCTAACGGATACCAATGCGCCGGTGATCGGCATTGTCACACGATTTGTCGCCCACAAGGGCATCCAGCTGGTACAGCAGACGTTCCACGAGATGCTGCAAATGGGCTGCCGCTTTGTTATTCTGGGCAGCGGCGAACGGCTGTACGAGGATTTCTTCCGGGAGATGCAGGCGGAATATCCGGAGCAGGTACACGTTACCGTGGGATTTGTGCCGGCAATGGCACGGCGTATCTACGCCGGTGCGGACATCTTCCTCATGCCGTCCCAGAACGAGCCGTGCGGTCTGGCGCAGATGGTCGCCATGCGGTATGGTACGATTCCAGTGGTGCGGGAAACCGGCGGTCTGAAGGACTCCGTCTTTGATGCCGGCGGCGAAAACGGCAACGGTTTCACGTTCAAGACCTACGATGCCTATGATATGCTGGATGCCGTCAAGCGTGCCTGCGCCCTGTTCGGAGACAAGCGGAAGTGGAATGCTCTGGTGCGCCACGCCATGAAGTGTGACTACAGCTGGAATGTTTCGGCGGAGAAGTATATGGAACTGTATCGTTCGGTGCTGGGGTGAGAAGCGCACTGGGAAAAGCACATTGAAATATAAGAACCTGTCTTCACAAGCGTATACAAGTGTCTTTTCGGCAAATTTTGCTGCATCCTGCGTGAAAAATACTTGCCGGGCGACAGCCCGCCTGCGTATTTTTGCCTTGTCTGCAACAAAATTATGCTCGAAAATCCACATATATTTCTTGTGAAGACAAGTTCTAAAACCAAACCCAAAACAACCACAAAGGTGTTATTATGAAAAGAAAGGCATTTACACTGACACTTGCAGCATTCCTGCTGGTTTCTCTGGCAGCGTGCAGCAGCAACGAAACGAATTCGTCCAAAATTGCAAATGAAACAGTCAGTGCCGTGGAAACATCTGTTTCTGAAAATGTGCATTCCGACATCACGCATATCTGCCAGAAATTTTTGCAGAACAACGAAACTGATGAAACTCTGGCGAGCATCATCGACATGGACACACCGGATGTTCAGGAGATGAAAGAGCCGCCGTCAGAAAACATCTATGCCGCATTGGCAGAGGAACCGGGAACCGGTCCTTATTATGCAGTCACCTTTTCCACAACGGAAGATAGTCTGCTCGGTCCAATCATTCTTTATGTAAACCAGAAAAAGGAAGTTTTCGGTATTGGGTATCGGGAGTGAATGTTCAATGGATTAGGTGATCATTTCGTACACAAGGAGGCATTTCTCATGGACGAGATCTGGGCAAAACTCTATGCCGCTGCCAAAGCGGTACAGCAGGAACGGCAAATTTCCGACTATGTCCTCGCCGGCGGCGTAGCTGCTGCGGTGTTATCCAAATCCGGCAAAATCTACACCGGCGTGTGCATCGACACCTGCTCCACGCTGGGCATCTGTGCGGAGCGAAACGCTATTTTCAACATGATTACCAACGGTGAACAGGAAATCGACAAGGTGCTCTGCATTTTGCCGGACGGTTCCGGCGGTGCGCCGTGCGGGGCGTGTCGGGAGCTGATGGTACAGCTCATGCCCAACGGCAAATACAAGGACATTGAAATTATGCTGGAATATGCTGCAAATCGTATCGTCCGGCTGGGTGATCTCACACCGGAATGGTGGATTTCGTAAGAGGAGAGAGAAACACTATGGAAAAAGGCCGCACCCTGAGAAATGTTCTGCTGCTGGAGAAAAAGCGAAAAATCGGCGGCGGAATCTATCACAAAATGCAGGTGGACTTCGCCTACAATTCCAACCACATCGAGGGAAGCCAGCTCTCTCACGAGCAGACAAGGTACATCTTCGAAACACACAGCATTGATGGAACTGCCTTTGTAGACGACGTCATTGAAACTGCCAACCATTTCAAGTGCTTTGATTTTGTGCTGGACACCATTGACATGCCTATCACAGAGGAATATGTGAAACAGCTGCACCGTATTTTAAAAAGCGGTTTAATGGCGGAGCAGAATCCGGAAGTTGTTGTGGGCGAATATAAGAAATATGCCAATGTTGTAGGCGGTATTATCACGGCAAAACCGGCAGATGTGCCCCAACAGATGGCGGTGCTGCTGCAAAAATACGAGACACACAGCGCACTGGATCTTTACGATGTTGCACAATTTCACGTGGAGTTCGAAAAAATCCACCCGTTCTACGATGGAAACGGCAGAGTCGGCAGGCTCCTGCTCTTCAAGATGTGCCTTGCCAACGCCATCGTTCCATTTGGCATTGACGAGCGTCACAAAATGTTCTATTACATGGGCTTGAAAGAATGGCAACAGGAACACCAGCCAAACCGGCTTTTGGATGTGTTCTTGTCTATGCAGGATGATATGAAAGCAGTTTTAGACTACTTCGAGATTCTCTACCCCCACCTCGAACAGACTTCACGTGAACTGATCGCCAAGCATTCCTGAGATAATTTTCTCAAATACTACACTTCAAAAAACAAAGCGGGACAAGGCTTTTCTCAAACCTTGTCCCGCTTTTTGCGATTGGCGGAGGAAAAAGGGTTACTGTTCCTCTGCCGCTTTTTTCAGTGCCTTTGCCAGCTGATCCGGACATGAGGTAGGACGGCTTCCGCACTGGATGCCCTCCAGACGCTTGACCACCTCATCGACCGGCATGCCCTCAACCAGTGCTGCAATGCCCTTTGTGTTGCCGTTGCATCCGCCGACAAACTGTACTTTCTTTACGATGCCGTCTTCCACGTCCATGTGGATCTGACGGGAACAGACACCGTGGGGAGTATAACAATACTGCATGTGTTTCACGCTCCATTTCTGAGAATCCGGACAACATTTCGTTATCCATCCACATTATAGCACATTCTGCAGGAGAATGCAAGAAGCGTTTTCTTTCAGGCATTTTCCGAATCTTCTGCATGCTGCATCTGCTGGAACGCCATCTTGGAAAAGGTATCCCCCAGATTCATGCCCTTCTCGTAAAAGTCCTTCGCTTTCAGCGCATCCTTTTCCGTACCCATGCCGTCTTTATAGCAGTTGCCGGCAAGGTAGCACGCCTTGGCATTGCCGTGCTCTGCCGCCTTTTCGAACCAGAACAGCGCCTTTTTCTGATCTTTTTCCACACCCTTTCCACGGAAATAGCAGTTACCGAGCTGTGTCTGCGCATCCGGATGCTCTTGTTCGGCAGCCTTTTCGTACCAGTGGAAAGCGGCGCTGTAGTCCTTTTCCGTGCCGTGTCCCAGCTCGCAGAGCTTCCCCGCCTCATACTGTGCAGCGGCGTAGCCCTGTTCGCCGGAACGGGTGAACCATGTATAGGAATCCTCGTAGCTTCTCGGCACACCCTTGCCAATGCAGAAGCATTTCGCCAGCAGGTACTGCGCCTTGGCGTTTCCCTGTTCGGCTGCCATGAGGAAAAACTCCGCTGCCTTGGTATAATCCAGCGACACTTTCGACTTCTCGATCATCTTCTGCTCCTGCAGGAACGCTTTGGCATCTGCATGCCCCTGCGCAGCAGCCTTTCTCGCCCAGCCCAGCGCAACCATGAGGTTCTTTTCCACGCCGTTTGCACCTTTGGCGTAGAGCTGGCTCAAACGGTACTGAGCATCGGCATTTCCCGCCTTTGCGCCCTTTTTATAGTTTTCCGCAGCGTCGGCAGCCAATTCCGGCGGTACGCCAATGCCAAACTCCTCACACATTCCCTGCCAGTAGAAGAGCTCCGGACATTCTGTTTTTGCCTCCTCCGAGAGCATGAGCAGTTCTGCAAACTTTTCAAACTGTTCTTCCAAAGGAGCCTCCTCTATGGGCTTATCGCCCTCATAAAACTTCCGTATTTCTGCAACGATTCTCTTTTCAAACTCTACCATCTCTTCCACTCCTTTCAGTGCCTGACCCGAATTTCTGAGATTTCCGACTTGGCATCGGCAGAATCCAGATAGGTTCGAATCGCTTGTTCCGTTTGCTTGACTTCCTGACGAAATTCCTCCGCCGAGATACGGTAGGCGCCATTTCCCAAAATAATCAGCTGCTCCATCCCATCCGAGGTCGCCACACGGACACGGTGCTCCCGGCACAGTGTGCGGGTGGTCTTTTCGATGTACGAGTCCGCCGTCTCCGCAGCCTTGGTATAGACCACATCAATGTCGTGCACGTGCTCGATCTCCCGCTGCACGCCGTTGACACGATAGGCATCGAACACCAGAATCAAGTGGCACTTCCGATAGCCCTGATAGTTGCACAGGATCCGGATCAGCCGGCTTCGGGCAGTGTCCAGGCTCTCCTGCGCCAGCGTTTTCAGCTCGTCCCACGCAAAAATGATGTTGTACCCATCCACCAGCAGATACTCCTCCCCACGCTGCTGCGGGGCGATCTCGGAAAACGTCGCAGACATCTGTTCCAGCTCGGCTGCCCCACGGAATGCCCGACTGAGATCCCGTTCCACCTTGCCGTAGGTTCGCTCGAAAATCGCCATCAGTTCCTGATCCTCTTCCAGCGAGCCGCCATAATGGCG
>NZ_FR897983.1:0-3969 GCF_000437175.1 Ruminococcus sp. CAG:330
AAATCCACATATATTTCTTGTGAAGACAGGTTCTAACACAAGCAGAGGAAAAGCAGTCGGTTTTCGAGCCGGCTGCTTTTGGCGTTTTCGGGTGTGAGCGCATAGGATGAAACGGGAGGTGATGCAGAATGAGAGAACGGCTGCAGCGGCTCCTGTGCGTCAAGAGTATTGTGACACTGATTCTGACGGCGACGTTTTCGGCGCTGTCCCTGACTGGTATCATCAGCGGCGAACAATTTGCCACGATTTTCACCACGGTGATCTCGTTCTATTTCGGCACGCAGTACGAGCGCAAGTCGGAGAACCGTATCTCGAATGAATGACAAAAGCCGCCTCATTTTTGGGAATGAGGCGGCTTGCTCTATCTTTTGTGAAGTGGTGTGTTAGTTCAGAATCATTGCACTGAATGCGGTATCCAGCGACTTTTCCTTGACAGCGGCAGCATCATGGGTGTCGGCAGTCACGGTATAGTATGCCTTGATCTTCGGCTCTGTGCCGGACGGACGGATGACAACCTTTGCGCCCTGTTCCAGTGCAAACGCCAGAACATTGGACTTCGGCAGGGTAATCTCAGTCTTGGTGCCGGAAACCAGATTCTTGGAAATACCGGTCTGGTAGTCGTCGAACTGAATCACCTTCAGACCGTCGATCTCGGTCGGATGCTCTTCCCGAAGCTTGGTCATGATGTTCTGCATCTGGATCATACCGCTCTCGCCCTCGAAGGTGAAGCTGTGCTGGCTGTGTACGTAAACGCCGTACTTTTCATACATCCGCTTGCGAGCCTCGATCATGGAGATGCCCTTGGTGCGGTAGTATGCAGCCATTTCGCAAATCAGCATGGAAGCAACAACAGCATCCTTATCTCGTACATAGGTGCCTGCCAGATAGCCGTAGCTCTCCTCGAAACCGAAGATGTAGCGATTCTCCTCGCCCTTCTTTTCCAGGAAGCCGATCTGTTCGCCGATAAACTTGAAGCCGGTGAGCACATCGATGACTTCTACGCCGTATGCCTTGGCGATGGCGTTGACAATATCGGTAGTAACGATGGTCTTGACAGCGATGGGGTTCTTCGGCATGGTACCCATCTGTGTTCTCTGCTCACAGATGTATTCCAGCAGCATTGCGCCAACCTCGTTGCCGGAGAACAGCGCATAGGCATCCCCGTCCGGAACGGCAATGCCCACACGGTCTGCGTCCGGGTCGGTTGCCAGCAGCAGGTCAGGCTTTACCTCACGGCAGAGCTTCAGACCGCATTCCAGCGCTTCACGAATCTCCGGATTCGGATAGGGACAGGTGGTGAAGTTGCCGTCCGGATTTTCCTGTTCCGGAACAACAGTAACGTCCTGAATGCCGATGGCGGAGAGAATGTGTCGAACCGGTTTGTTGCCAGTGCCGTTCAGCGGCGTGTAGACGATCTTCAGACCGCTCTTTGCGCAGAGATCCGGATGAATGCTCTGCTTGAGCACTTCCTGATAATATGCGTCAATGACAGACTGCGGTGTGTAGGAGATTACGCCGTCTGCCATTGCCTTGTCAAATGCAACATGCTTGACATCACGGAAGATATCCAGCGCATTGATCTGTTCCAGAACAGCGTTGGCAGCGTCAATGGTCATCTGGCAGCCATCGCTGCCGTATACCTTGTAGCCGTTGTATTTTGCAGGGTTGTGGCTTGCCGTTACCATAATGCCGGCGCTGCACTGCTGCGCACGAACGGCGTAGGACAGCATCGGGGTAGGCATCAGTTCGGTGTAGATGTGGACACGAATGCCGTTTGCCGCCAGAACCTCGGCAGATGCCTCGGCGAACATTTTGGATTTGATACGGCTGTCATAGGAGATGGCAACACTGGGGTTTTCAAAAGTCGAATTGACGTAGTTGGCAAGACCCTGTGTTGCACGGCGAACCGTGTAGATATTCATCCGATAAGTACCGGCACCGATTACGCCACGCAGACCGCCGGTTCCGAATTCCAAATCCCGATAGAAGCGGTCGCTGATCGCTGCATCATCGCCTGCAATCGACTTCAGCTCCTGCTGCAGATCTGGGTCTTCGGTAGCGTGTTCCAGCCACTGCTGATACAATTCTTTCTCTGTCATGATGATACCTCCATCACATATCACAATTTTTCATCGATATTCTGCACACCGCTTCTTTGGGGTGCATCTCATCTTGGGTATGATCTGAATCATAGGATACCCTTATTATACCACAGTCTGTGGAAAGATGCAACGATTTTTTTGCTGCGAATCGTGAATTTTTTCAGAAAGTGAAAGAATTCAAAGGAAAAATGCGGGAAATGGGTTACAAACGGCAGGGGATACTATATATTATAGGCTTAGTGCTGCTTCAGATCGTCTGCAATGGCTTGCAGATGGAAGATCTGTTCTGCGGATAGTCCGGAGACGTTTAGGGTGCGCTGGTCGTCCAAGCCGAGCAGATAGTCGGCGCTGACGGAGAATGTCTTGGAAATGCGGATGAGCATGTCGATGGATGGCATGATGTTGTTGTTTTCCCAGTTGCTGATGCACTGCTTGGTGACATTCAGGCGTTTGCCGAATTCAATTTGGTTGATGCCCAGGGATTTTCGGAGCTCTTTCAGACGTTCGTCAAACATAAAATCTCCTCCAAGTAAAATTTCTAAATACTATTATATAAAAATCACTTGACAAGAATGAAATACTGTGGTATACTAATATTGGACAAAGACGTAGAATTACGTCAAAGAAAGGAGTATTATATTATGCAAAATCAGATGAACAAACGAAGTACTGCATTTCCCGTCTTGTACATTGTCGCCGCTGCGATTATGATAATTTTCGGGATTGTAGCCAATCATTATGTCGAAGCGGCGACAATGGAGCAATACGGAGAATCTGTACCGGCAGGAGGGTTTATTTGGTTCCTTTATAGTGTAGCAATATTGGTACCATCGGTTTTTCTGTTACAGCATAAGAATCTGAAATGGTGTGTGCTGTTTATGTTGATTGGAGTGGTGGCGTCTTTTATATGGGGACACAATATAATCAGTTTTGTGCTTGACAAGGAACTCGGACATTCTGATGAAGGCGAATTAGGAGAAGTTTTGCAAGACCTACTTCCGTATTATCAAGATGAAGTAAGAGAAGATCGTACAATTGGTGGCGTAGTTCTATTACTGTCAAGCATACCGCTTATTTTGACGTCTATTCCATCTATTGTGCTTTCGGCTGCAATTTTGTGGGCAAATAACGAGAAAGTGTTTACTGCATTGACGGTTGTAGCAACTGTTGTGGCAGTATTGTTGTCAGGTCCATGGCTTATCATTCTGTTTATGGGACTTGCCATTCGAAATGATTTTGACATCCTGTTGCAGGAAAGAACTGAGGCGGAAAAGAAATAATTTTTGTGGATACTCTTGAAAAAACAGGAAATACATGGTATACTAAAATCAGACGATGTTCGACATGACCGAAAGGCAGTGTTGTGTATTGGAATCATGAAAGGGGGGATTAAGATGAGGGCGTTTCTTGCATCCACGTTAGGACAGCTTGTGATGTTCATTGTGTGCTATGCTGTTGCATTTGGAATTGTGTTTGGAGTGGCTGCGCTGGCAAGTTCGATGGATATACCGCTTTTAATGCTGATCGTGCTGGTACCGATTATTATATGCGGGTGGCATTTCATTGATTGGCTTACGCCGGCGATGTTTGTATGGATGTCTTGGGCAGGCTGGGCAATCTATTTCGTGATTAAGCTTATGGCATCCTGCTTTCTGGGATTCTTTATTGCCCCGTATCACATTGCGAAAACAATATGCGATAACGTTTGAGCGGGAATTAAGCGCAAATTAAGGGAGGGCGGCTTGAGAAATCGAGCCGCTTCCTCTTGCTTTTGTGCACAGTAAACAAAAAGGTCTAAGAAACCTTAAAATATATTTTCTTGACAAAGGTAAATGAATGTGATATAATAATAAAGCTGTCGCACGAG
>NZ_FR897984.1:0-1208 GCF_000437175.1 Ruminococcus sp. CAG:330
AAGACACTTGTATACGCTTGTGAAGACAGGTTCTAAAACACACACGGCACACGATACCACCTCACAAATCAAAAGACAGCAAAAGACCTCTGCCCGTTTCTCGTGGGCAGAGGTCTTTTTGGTAGAAATGTGTTCAAAGAGAACTCACGGAGTTGGTTTAGTTTGCAGCAGGCAGGTCATTTACCAGATGTACCAGGAACTTCAGCAGTACCATGCTGTCATCTGCGCTGCGCTTGCCGTCGTTGTTGCAGTCAGCGTTCAGTGCTGCCTGCTGGTTCAGTGTTACAGAGCCAGCCACAGCTTTGTTCAGCAGAACTGCATCCGCCAGATCCACATCGCCGTCCAGGTTGACATCGCCGTAGAAGACACTCGGATTGATGGAAACAGTCGTGCCTACGGTGGTGGTTGTGGCAGCAGTTCCCTGTCCGGAAGAGGTGGTCGCCTCGACAGAGGTTTCTGTCTGAGGAAGTGTAGTCGGTGCCGGTGTGGTGGTTGTATTCTTTGCGGTCGTGGTTGCCTTGCCGGTAGCAGTCGTTGTTGTGGAAGCCTTGGTTGTTGTGGTTGCCGTCGTATTCTTGGTGGCTTCTGTGGTGACCGGCTTCGGGCCTTCCGAACCGGTGACCTTGCCGACAACGATGCCGCATCCAACGGTGGACATATAGACAGTGCCAAAGGTGTTCATGTCGCCAACCAGATAGTTACCGTTACCGGTGCCGCCGTACAGGTGGTTCTGGTTGATGAGGATCCAGCTCTTACCGCAGTCGGTGGAACGGTAGACGCCCTCCGGATCGGAGTCTGCCGGCTTGCCGTACATATACAGGGTGTAGGGGTCGCCGTCCTTTTGCGCTGCGCCATAGCCCATGGTCTTGCAGTAGCTGACGTTGTCCATCTTGGTAATGGTCTTGCCGTAGTCGGTTACCAGATATGCGCCGTAGTAGCCGGCTGCAATGGCGAATGTGCCCTCGTCCAGATAAGCGATGCGGTATGCGCCGTCGCACTGGTCGTACTGGCAAACGGTCTGGTTGTTCTTAAAGGTTTTGCCGTAGTCATCGCTGACCATCAGGATGTAGCGGGCATCGGTGATATCGGCCTTCGGCTTGCTGTAGAAATAGTACTGGTTGTAGTAATAGCCGTATGCGTATACATACTGCGGATTCTTTTGGTCTACACACATCCAGATGGTGCTGCTCAGGCTGTCGCTGGTGGAC
>NZ_FR897985.1:0-13621 GCF_000437175.1 Ruminococcus sp. CAG:330
CACATATATTTCTTGTGAAGACAGGTTCTTATTTTTCATCCGGCAGCAAAAAGGACTGCTCCCATGCGGGAACAGTCCTCTGATGATACGTCTTGCGGTTCTCAGAAAATATTCTGATCGAATACCAGGACGTGATAGGTTGCATTGTTGCTGTCCTGAATCTCCAGGGTGCGGGACGCGGTTGTCAGCAGTGCATTTGCGCTCTGCGTCATGGAGTCGAACTCGCCCTGCGTCAGCAGCAGGAAGTAGTTGTCCTGTCCCTCCTGCGCCTTGTACCAGCTGCGCTCCGTCTGATAGTAGTACGGTGTCACCTCGCCGGTATCGCTTACCGATACGCTGCGCACCAGCACATCTGAGTTGGAGATGACGGTCATAGCGTTGGCGTACCAGAATGTCGCATAGCCGTAGTTCAGCCCCTCGTCCTCCAGAAAATCCACCAATTCATACTTGGCGTTTTTCTTGTAGCTGTCACGGGGCATCTGGAACACGGTCACGGTGTTCAGCGCACAAACCAGCGCCATGGGAATCAACAGAATGCCGGACAGGCGCATCATGGGTGTGCGGTCGTGGATTGCCCACTGGAGGAATGCCAGCGAGATCACCATAGAGGTACCGACCACCGGACTCAGCCGCCAGTTGGCAGCGGAGAGCAGACCGCAGATATAGCCCACCATGACCAGTGCCGTCGAAGCCCAGTGCGACCAGATCAGAATCCGCATCTTGTGCCCGTGTGCACCCTGATACTTGGGGTAGCAGACGGTTGCAGCAATGGGGAGCACGATCAGGAGAATGCCCACCATCATTCGCAGCAGGTTCTTGATGCTGTCCGCCTCCATCATGTTTTTACCGGCGATGTCCTCCACGCCCAGCAGAGTCAGCCATGCCAGCGGGAACTTCTGCGCATTGGCAAGCCATTCGGACTGTGCCACATAGTTGGAGTAAGCACCCTCATAGCCGGCAACGATATCGCCAGCCCAGAACGCATTCAGCTTCATGCCAAGGAAGAGCATCACTGCCAGCGCTACCAGCAGTCCGCACGTCCAGCGATTCCGCTTGGCGAGCAGCTTGGTCTTGGAGTCCATCAGGCGCTCCAGGAAGATACCAGCCATAAACGGCAGCGCAAAAATGGAGATTGCCGAAATGCCGTCGGTGCAGGTGAGCATAAAGAAGAGCAGCAGCACAGCAAGAGTCACCCACTGGTGAATTCGCACTTTCTTGATGTCACCGCCGGCCGTTTCCAGTTCTTTCCGTTTCGCCGTCAGATTGCTCAGACGGAACAGCAGGAACATTCCGATAAACAGGAACAGAATGCTCAAGCTATAGTAGATCGTGTGATCCCAGAAGATCTCCCGCAGCTTTTTGCTGGAGTTGAGCAGCAGCAGGAGAATGGTTGCGCCGTAGCAAGTCCAGCGGTAATTCCAGCCCAGTTCATGCACCATGAGGCAGAAAAATCCGGTAAACAGACCGAGGAACATCAGCATGCCCAGCGTCTGCGTGGTCATGGACAGTCCAAACAGCGGCATAAAGAGCTGCATCAGCAGACTCGTGCCGAACGGCAGCAGACAGGCATAGTCAAAGTCCTCGTTCAGCATGTGTCCGCTGTCGTGGGATGCCTTTGCCCAGTAGATGGTATCCGTGCAGTCCGAGTGAAACTCGCCCTTGCTGCCGAACACAATATAGTGCACGACCACCGTCACTGCCACCAGGAGCAGCAGGATCGGCAGCACTGCACTGATAATATGACCGATTTTTTTCCACGGAATGGATTTCAGTCCTGTTACAGCAGGCTTTTCCGCCGGCTGCCGGGCTGTCTCCGCAGCAGGAGATTTCTGCTCTGCCAGACGGTCAGATTCCGGCGCAGTGTCCTCCGCCGGTTCCTGTTCCGGCTGGGACTGCTCCTGTTCCAATTCCTGATTCTGATCTTCCATCATGACTCTTTCTTTTCCTCGTGGTATTCCTTTTCGGTGTTTACATTCCAAACGTTCTTCTTATCGGTCTTGCCGGCACAGATGTTGTCCACAGCCTCGAACGCCGTTGCCATGGAGTGATCCATATTGTTGTAGCGGTGCTGACCGTTTCTGCCGATGCAGAACAGGTTCTCGAACCGGTTCAGATAGGCGATCAGATCGTCGATCTGCGCATAGGTGTCGAAATATGCCGGATATGCCTTCCTGATGCGCTCCCGATGGGAATCCTTGACATCCGACGGCGAAGAGATGACACCCATGGAAACCAGTTCCTTGACGGCAAAGTTGATGCACTCCTGATCGGACATATTCCAGAACTTGTCGCCCTCGGCACAGAAATACTCCAGACCGATCCAGACGGTGTGCTCCGGATCCTGTACCATGTACGGCGACCAGTTGTTGAAGATCTGGATACGTCCCAGCTTAACACCCACATCCTGCACATAGATCCAGCAGTCCGGAACAATGTTGCCCAGTGTGGGGATATCAGTTTCGTTTTTCAGGTTCAGCTTGTCCAGCAGCAGACCAACGGTGACGAAATCACGGTACGGCAGACCAGCGGCAATCTTTGCCATCTCTGCCGGCACATCGTTCATTCCGGCAACCAGATCCTTTACCGGCATGGAGGACAGGAAAATATCGCCCTCGATGGTCTCCGGCTTGCCGTCCTTCTCGTAGGTCAGGCTCAGCACCTTGCCCTTGGCATCGGTGTGAATCTGTGTCACCTTGCTGTGCATCTGGATGGTACCGCCCATCTTTCTGACTTCCTCGGCAGCAGTTTCCCACAGCTGACCGGGGCCGTACTTCGGGTAGTAGAACTCCTCGATCAGCGAAGTCTCCACGTGCTTCTGATCCTTTTTCTTCGGGCCGATCTTGGAGAACATATCTTTCAGCACGGCACGAATGGACAGACCCTTGACACGCTGCGAGCCCCAGTCTGCGGAGATCTCCCGGGGATGTCTGCCCCAGAGCTTTTCGGTGTAGCCCTCAAAGAACATGGAGTACAGCTTTCTGCCGAACCGGTTGATATAGAAGTTTTCCAGCGAATCCTCCGGCAGCTTGTGCACGCTTGCTTTCAGGTAGCTGCATCCGGCAGCGATGGTAGTTGCAGCACCCATATTCTTGATGGTCTGGGGCTTCATGGTAACCGGATAATCGAAGAACTTCCGCTTATAGTAGATACGGGAAACACGGCGGCGCACCAGCATGACACGATCGGTCTCTGCCGGATCGGGGCCGTCTTTTGCCAGCTTCTTTTCCCGATGCAGTTTGATGTCATCAAAGGACGGCTTGCCCTGACGGGGCATGATGTCCTGCCACCACTGCATCACACGGTCGTCCTTGGAGAAGAACCGGTGTCCGCCGATGTCCATGCGGTTTCCGCCGTGGCGCACGGTCTGAGAGATACCGCCGATCACGCCGGTCTCCTCCAGAATCGTCACCTGATACTCCTTTGCATCTCTCTTCAGCAATTCAAAGGCAGCGGTCAGACCAGCCGGACCTGCGCCAATGATTACAATTTTTTTCATAACTGTTCCTCCTGTTGTGATGTTTTCTCAAATATCGTTTTCTCCGGAAAACGGCGATTACTCTGCATGGGGCTGAAGTACTTCTGCCGGATAGGGGAGCTGCTCTGCTGTCCAGTTTTGCATCACCGGCAGCATCTCCCGTGCGATCTGCTTTGCGCCCTCCAGATCATGGGCAAGATAATTGCCGCACTCCCACCGCTTTCCGCCGGGAATCTCTCCGGTGAAGCCGATGACGAACTGCAGCGTTTCCTGTACCAGACGAATGGCATCTGCACCGGACAGGGTATCCCGTGTCAAAAAATAAAAGCCGGTGCGGCATCCCATGGGGCCAACGTAGATGATCTGATCCGAAGCGGGGGTATTCCGTACATAGGTTGCAAACAGATGTTCCAAGGTATGCAGCGCAAAATCCTCCAGATAATCCCCCTCCGCATTGTTTGGCAGCTTCATCCGGATGTCGTATGTGATGACATCCCCGTCCACACGGGAAATATACATGCCACGCTTCAGAAAATCATGATTGATGGTAAAACTGGTAATCTGTTTCATGCCGATGCTCCTTCATACAAATATCCCTTTTATTATATCAAAATTTCATGGATATGTCAACCCCTTTTTGCAACATGCCGCCCCCCCGAAAAAAACTCGAAAATCGACGGAATTTCCGCACAAAACCGGATTTTCCGCAAAAAGAAGAAACCGGATTTTTTGTGAAATCCGATTTCTTTTTTGGTTATTCTGCCGATGCCGGAGCATCCGGTGTTTCGTTTTCCGATGGTGCGGATTCCTGCTGCTGCGGTGCGGGATCCTCCGCCACAGCGGACGATTCCTCCAGCATTGCCGGATCCATCTCGCCGCGCATCAGCTTCGCAAAATCGTCCCGCTCGATCTTCTCGTGAATCATCAGGTACTTTGCCAGCAGATGCAGCTGGTCGGTGTGTTCCCGCAGAATGGATTCTGCCTTGCCGTATGCCGTTTCAATGATGGAGCGAACCTCATCGTCGATCTCTCCGGCCACACGGTCGGAGTAATCCCGGGAGGAGCCCAGATCCCGTCCCAGAAAGACCTCGCTCTGGTCGTTGCCGTAAACCACCGGTCCCAGCTTTTTGCTGAAGCCATAGCGTGTCACCATGCTACGTGCTGTAGAAGTCGCACGCTCCAGGTCGTTGGAAGCACCGGTGGAGATATCGTCCAGAATCAGCTGCTCTGCCACACGTCCGCCCAGCAGCGTGATGATGTTTTCCTCCATCTCCCGTTTGCTGACGAAGCTCTTATCCTGTTCCGGCAGGGACATGGTATAGCCGCCTGCCATACCACGGGGGATGATGGAAACCTGATGCACCTGATCCTGATGGTCACAGTAGTAGGTACAAACGGCGTGGCCGGATTCGTGGTATGCCGTCAGGCGCTTCTCCTCCGGTGTCACCTTGTGGGACTTCTTTTCCGGTCCGGCGATCACCTTGATGGTCGCCTCCTGAATCTCCTCCATGGTGATTGCCCTTTTATTCTTCCGTGCTGCCAGCAGACACGCCTCGTTGACCAGATTTTCCAGATCTGCGCCGGTGAAGCCGACGGTAGACTTGGCGATGGTGGAAAGATCCACATCCGGTCCGATGTTTTTGCTCTTGGTGTGCACCTTCAGGATGGCTTCCCGTCCCTTGACATCCGGATAGCCCACCACGATCTGCCGGTCGAACCGTCCCGGACGCATCAGCGCAGGGTCGAGAATATCCCGGCGGTTGGTGGCTGCGATGACAATGACGTTATCCTTGCCGGTGAAGCCGTCCATCTCTACCAGCAGCTGGTTCAGGGTCTGTTCCCGTTCATCATGTCCGCCGCCGATGCCGGTGCCACGGTGGCGGCCTACGGCGTCAATCTCATCGATGAAGATAATGGAGGGCGCATTTTTCTTTGCCTGTTCGAACAGGTCACGGACACGGGAGGCACCCACGCCCACGAACATCTCCACGAAATCCGAACCGGAGATGGAGAAGAACGGACAGCCTGCCTCGCCGGCAACGGCTCTCGCCAGCAGGGTCTTACCGGTTCCGGGAGGGCCCATGAGCAGAACGCCTTTCGGGATGCGTGCGCCGATCTCGCTGTACTTCCGCGGATTTTTCAGGAAGTCAACGATCTCCTCCAGCTCGTGCTTCTCCTCGTCGGCACCTGCCACATCGGCAAACGTCGCCTTTCGGGTGTTCATCTGGTTCTTGATGTTCGCCTTTCCGAAGGAGGTGTACTTGCCGCCGCCGTTTGCCTGCCGCATCATAAAGATAAACAGCACGACCATCATCACGATCAGCAGCAGCGTGGGGATGAGAGTCAGCAGCCACGACGAATCCGTCACCTTATAATAGTCCTGCTTCAGCGGTGTCTGGTTTCTGGTGTTGTACTCCTGCCGATAGTCCTCGGTATCCTGTAAAAACAGGCTGACGTTGGGGACATCGTAGGTGATCTTCTCCCCGTCCTTCAGCACCATTTTCAGTTCTCCGGAGCCGAGATCCAAGGTGTATTCCTTGACGTTGTAGTCATCGAAATACTGGATGATCTCCGAATACTGCGGCCCTTTGGAATCGCCTTTCAGCTGCGGCAGGAAAAAGACCAGCGCCACGATCACCAGTACCGCAATAATCAGATACGTGCCAATTCCACGGCCTTGCCCTTTTTTCGGTGTCAAATGCGTTCACTCCATTCTGTTCTGTGTCTCAAGCATCGCTGCCCGTCTCCGGTATCACCCGCACCACGAGCAGCCGCCTGGTAGTTTCATCCGGGCGCACCCGTTCGGCGATACCGATATACTCGGCATAAATCGTCCCCTCATCATCGGCGATGGTGTGCAGGGTGCTCCGGCGTTCTGACGGGACACACTCCTGAATCAGTTTTTTCAGAGAGGAGGTGAACGTCCTGCCGGCACGCTGCATGCGGTCGCCATATTTTCGGGGGCACAAACAGGTGCTACCCTTTATTTTATCATAATCGAAACAGTTGTTTGCAAATTTTTTATGAACATTTTCGATTCCTCCGAAATTTTTGACGGACAGCAGCATGGCATCCAGCGAATATCCGGCATAAAGCCGATTTCGTCCCAGGTGCAGCGGGACAGGCGCTTTGGATTCGCTGTGATGCGGCGGCAGATACACCAGCCGCAGACAGTCTTCATCCGCCTCCGCATAGAGATGATCGTTCAAAGAACGCCTGCCGCTTCCATTTTTCGCCAGTGTCAGAAGGCGCTCCAGCAGTTCCCCGCAGCAAGGCACGCCGTGCTCTTGCAGCAGCATCGCCAGACAGCGCATCCAGTCCGATTCCGTCTGAATGCCGCCGGTTCGAAGCAGGACGTTCTTGGAAATGTGACAGCTGCGGTACAGCGCCTCTGCACGGGCAGTGAGCAGCGCATCGTCCCGCCGCAGCGCCCGAAGTTCCCGTGAAACGGTCTGCTCTATGCTGGGATTCAGCTGTTTCAGCACCGGAACGATCTGATGCCGGATGCGGTTTCTGGTATAGAGGTCGGAGGCGTTGGTGCTGTCCGTCACATAAGACTGCCCCAGCTGCGCCAGATACGCCTCCGCCTGTTCCCGTGTGACCTGCAAAAGCGGCCGGATCCCCCTGCCGTTTCGTGGCGGAATGGCGGTCAGCCCATGCAGACTGCACCCACGCACCAGCCGGTGCAGCATAGTTTCCAGATTGTCGGAGGCAGTGTGTGCCGTTGCGATCCAAGACGCACGTTCCAGCTCCTGTTCAAACGCCCGATAGCGGCAGTCACGGGCGGCAAGCTCCAGCGACTGCTTCCGTTCCTGCGCCAGCTTCGGCACATCAAAGGTGTACACTGCCAGCGGAACGCCCAGCGCACGGCAGAGTTCCCGGCAGAACTGCTCGTCCCCGTCGCTCTCCGCCCCGCGAATCTGATGGTTGACGTGGACGGCGCTCACCTGAATGCCAAGGGTCTGCCGCAGTTCCAGCAGGCAGCGCAGTAAACAAACACTGTCCGCACCGCCGGAGAGGGCGCAGCAGACCGTGTTCCCCGCCGAGATCCAACCGTAGGGCTCCAAATCCCACAGCACCTGCTGCGGCAGCGACTCATCCTTCATCGTTCATCTCCGCATTGGAGAAGCGTGTGAACTGACCGTCCCATATCAGCTTGATCGTGCCGATTCCGCCGTGGCGGTTCTTGGCGACAATGCACTCGGAGACATTGGGCGTCTGGCTCTCCTTATTATAATAGGCATCCCGATAGAGAAACATGACGATATCCGCATCCTGCTCGATGGAGCCGGATTCACGCAGGTCTGACATCATCGGACGCTTGTCGTTTCGTCCTTCCGGTCCTCGGGAAAGCTGGGAGAGCACGACCACCGGCACATCCAGTTCCTTTGCCATGATCTTCAGCTGCCGGGTGATTTCGGTGACAATGGTCACACGGTTGTCCGTCCGCAGGGTGGAGCTCATCAGCTGGAGGTAGTCGATGACCACCAGTCCCAGATTTTTCAGCCGGCGGAGCTTCGCCTTGATCTGCTGCACGGTGATGCTTGCAGTGTCGTCAATGTACATTTGCAGTCCGCTGAGGACACCGGCACCCGATGCCAGACGCACCCAGTCCTCACTGGTGAGCATGCCGTTTCGCAGCTTCTGGGAGTCCACCAGCGACTCGGTGGAGAGCATCCGGCTGGCAAGCTCCTCCTTGGACATTTCCAGCGAGAATACCGCTACCTCCTTGTCGCTGCGCCGTGCCACATTGGTGGCGATGTTCAGCGCAAAGGAGGTCTTTCCCATACCCGGACGGGCTGCGATCAGAATCAGCTCGGATTTGTTCAGACCGGAAATGGTGGTGTCCAGATACTTGAAGCCGGTCTTGGCGCCCAGATACTTTTCCCGATCCGGCCCTGCCATTTTGCCGATATGGTCGTATGCCTCACAGACGGCATCGCCGATCTTGGTCAGTCCCCGCACATCCTTGCCCTGCCGGATGTCGAAAATACGCTGTTCTGCCGCATCCATCAGTGCCTGCGCACTCTGTTCGCCGGACTGGATGTCCTGCAAAATGCCCCGTGCGGTGAGTGCCAGACAGCGGATGTAGTACTTCTCCGCCACAATGCGGCAGTAGCTGTCCACATTCTCCAGCGACGGCACGGAATTGACCAGCGCCGCCAGATACTTTCTGCCCTCCGCTGCCGTTTCGAAGATGCCACGTTCTACGGCAGCATTCAGAACGGTAATGATATCCGCCTTTTCACCGGAGGTGAACATCTGCAAGATGATCTGGAACAGTGCCCGGTGCTGCTCGTTGAAAAAGCTCTCCGCTTTGACAAACTCCAGCACGGTAGAAAGCATCGTGGAATCCGTCAACACGGCACCCAGAATGGTCTGTTCCGCCTCCAGACTATACGGCATCTCTGCGGACTCATTGGAAACATAGGGTGTTTCAGCCATAAAAATCCCTCCTACTTATATAGAACAAAACATGCGGGACGCAAAAACACGTACCCGCACGTTCTCCTCTGCACGCAAAAGCGGCTCAGTCCTCTTCCACCTCAACGGTCACCTTGACAGAAATTCCAGCGTACAGCCGAATCTCTGCCTCATAAGTTCCGAAGTTCTTGATGTCTGTTTTCAGGCTGATCTTCTTCTTGTCGATCTTGCAGTCATACTGGGCTGCGATGCACTCGGCGATCTGTGCAGCCGTTACCGCACCAAACAGTCTTCCGCCATTGCCAGCTTTTGCCACGGCATGTACGGTCTTGCCCTTGAGCTTGTCGGCAATTTCCTGTGCGTGCTGCTTCTCCACATCGATCTTGTGGGCAGCCGAGGACTGTCTGCCGGAGAGCTCCGACAGATTCTTTGCCGTTGCCTCAATTGCCAGCCCTTTTTTCAGCAGCATGTTGCGGGCATAGCCGTCTGCCACATTCTTTACCTCGCCCTTTTTCCCAGAGCCTTTGACATCCTGTACAAAAATAACCTTCATGTTCTCTCATCCTTTCTGCATTTCCTGTGCTTCCAGCGTCATCAGCAGGCGTTCCTTTGCCTCCTGAATGGTACAGTCCGGCAGCTGCGCCGCCGCCATGGTCTGGTGACCGCCGCCGCCCAGCTGTTCCATAATGACCTGCACATTGACGTTGCCCATGGAGCGTGCCGAAATGCTCACGCCCTTTTCCGCCAGGTAGATGACGAAGGAGGCCTCTACGCCCTGAATGCTGAGCAGTTCGTCTGCCGCCTGCGATGCCAGTACCCGCACATCCGGCTGGGAGATTTTCACCACCGAGATGGCGTTGTTCTTATACAGCTCCGCATGGGACACGATCTGGGAACGCATGGAATACATGGAAATGGTATTGGAAAACAGCGACTTTACCTCAATGGTATCGGCGCCGATCTTCCGCAGATATGCCGCCGCCTCAAAGGTGCGCACGCCGGTTCGCATGACGAAATTTTTGGTGTCCAGCATAATGCCGGACAGCAATGCGTCCGCATAGGCGGCAGAAATTTCTGTATCCAAACGAAAATACTGGACGATCTCCGTCACCATCTCCGAAGCCGAGGAGGCGTACGGTTCGTGGTGGAAAATCACCGCATTTTCGATAAAGTTGACGTTTTTCCGGTGGTGGTCGATGACAATGACATAGCGTGCCGCCTGATACAGCTCCGCACTCTCCAAGATATCCTTGTTGTGCGTGTCTACGATAATCAGCAGGCTGTTGTCCGTGATCTGCCCCAGCGCCTCCCGTGGTTCCATGAACCTCGGGCCGTCCTCGAACTGCTCCATCCGGTCGATGAGCTGCGTTGCCAGACAGCTCTGGCGGCTGACCACCACATATGCCGGCTTGCGCATCAGGCGCACTGCGCCGGCGAGTCCGCAGGCAGAGCCAATGGAATCCAGATCGCCGAACCGGTGTCCCATGAGAAAGACCTGATCGGAATTCTCAATGAGTTCCTGCATGGCGAGAGCAATGGAGCGGATCTTGGTTTTGGACTTCTTTTCCACGCCTTTGGAAGCGCCGCCAAAGAAGCAGAAGCCGTTTTCCGTCTTGACTGCCGCCTGATCACCGCCCCGCCCCAGCGCCATATCCAGGGACTGCCGTGCAAACTTTTCACTCTCCGCCAGCGAAGAAGCGCCGTCTCCCACGCCAATGGAAAACGTGATGTGCATGCGGTCGTTGACCCGAATCTGCCGTGCCTCGTCCAGCACGTGGAACCGGTTGTTCATGATCTGGTGGAGATGGCGGGATTCCATGACCGCATAGAACAGGTCGTTTTCCACCTTGCGGATCACGCCGTCCGTCCCCTGCATAAAGCGCTCCAGCACACGCTCCACCTCGGCGGAAACCTGTGCCTTTTCGCTCTCTCTGGCGTATTGCAGCAGGTCGTCGTAGCTGTCGATGACCAGAAGCATGACGCAGGGACGGGAATTGGTGTTCTCGTTTTGCAGCCGGAGAATGTCTGTGATCTCCGTGAACTGCACTGCCACCACTTCCCGCTGATTCTGAACGCTGGAGGTGGCGTGCACCCGATAGCTCAGCCCGTTGTGCTCCATCAGCAGATCACGGCTGTGATCCAGTGCTGCCAGATTCAGATGGATGACATCCTGCACATACTGTCCCAGCACATTGCGGTTGGGGGTAAAGCGCATGCGGAACGTCTCGTTATACCAGAGAATCTCGCCGCTGTGCGCAGCCAGAAGCACCGGTGCTGTCATATGCTGCAGCGCCGTCATTCCGGCTGCCTCGATCTCTCCGTGAAAGTTCTCCATGTGCTGCCGTTCCGACCGCCGCAGAAATACCCACTGGAACAAAACCGCCAGACTCAGCAGCATCGTCACCAGAAGCAGCAGCGTCATCCACCGTCTGGGGATGCTTTTCAGCGCTGAATAGAGCAGCGGAATCAGAATGCTCGCAAACCAGAGAATCCATGTGGCAATCAGCAGACCGTATTTTTGTTTCATGCTGCATCCTCCTTGAACCATGATGCAGGCAGACTGCATGCGTGCGTGTCCGCCGTTATACTTCCATGATAATCGGGAGAATCATCGGGCTGCGCTTGGTCTTTTCGTAGATATAATCCGACAGCACATCCCGCAGCTTTGTTTTCAGCGTTCCCCATTCCTTAAAGTCATGCGACGAGCAGTTGTCCAGAACCCGAACCAGCACACGCCGTGACTCTTCGATCAGTTCCTCCGACTCCCGCACGTAAACGAATCCTCTTGAAATAATATCCGGTCCGGAAACCAGCGAATTGGTTGCCCGCTCAATACCGATGACAACGATGATCAAACCGTCCTGCGCCAGATGCTTCCGGTCACGGAGCACGATGGAGCCGACATCGCCAACACCCAGTCCGTCTACCATGACACGGCCAGCCGGCACCTGCGATACAATGCGCATGTTCTGTCCGTCGGTTTCGATGACATCGCCGATGCTGGCGATCAGAATCCGATCCTCCGGCATGCCCATGGACTTGGCAAGCTCCGCATGCTTCACCAGATGCTTATATTCGCCGTGCACCGGCAGGAAGAAGCGGGGCTTGGTCAGTGCCTGAATCAGCTTCAGCTCCTCCTGACAAGCGTGGCCGGAAACGTGCACCTCGTACATGGACTCGTAGATGACCTCTGCGCCGGAGCGCATCAGCTCATTGACCACACGGGTGACAAACTTTTCGTTGCCCGGAATCGGCTTTGCCGAGATGATGATAAAGTCGTTGGGGGTGATGGTCACCTTTTTGTGTCCGTTCATCGCCATTCTGGTCAGTGCGGACATGGGCTCACCCTGACTGCCGGTGGTAATCAGAACGATCTTCTCGTCGGGATACCGGTTCATCTCCTCAATGTCGATGATCATGCCCTTGGGCACAGTGAGGTAGCCCAATTCTATTGCCGTATTGATGACGTGAATCATACTGCGGCCAAAGACGGCGACCTTTCTGCCGTAGTGCTCCGCCTGATCGATGATCTGCTGCACACGGTGGACGTTGGAGGAGAATGTGGCGATGATGATGCGCCGTCCCTCTGCCCGCTTGAACAGCTTGTCGAACGAACCGCCGACGGTACGTTCCGAACAGGTGAAACCGCTTCTCTCGGCGTTGGTGGAATCTGCCATCAGTGCCAGAACGCCGCGGCTGCCCAGTTCGCCGAACCGTGCGAGGTCGATGATCTCGCCGTCAATGGGAGTGTAATCCACCTTGAAGTCGCCGGTGTGCACGATGATGCCCGCCGGCGTGTGGATTGCCATGCCCACTGCACCGGGAATGGAGTGGTTCACCTTGATGAATTCCACCGCCATGCATCCCATTTTCACGGTCTTTCTCGGCTCGATCTCAATGAGTTTTGCCTGCTTGAGGATGCCGTGCTCCTCCAGCTTGCCGCGAATCAGACCCAGCGTCATCCGTGTGCCGTATACCGGCACATTGACCTTCTTCAGCAGATATGCCAGACCGCCGATGTGATCCTCGTGTCCGTGGGTGATGACGATACCGCGCACCTTGTCCTTGTTGCCCTCCACATAGGTGAAATCCGGCAGAACGATGTCAACGCCCGGCATGTCGGCATCCGGAAACGCCATACCGCAGTCCAGAATGAACATATCATTACTGCACTCGAACACGGTCATGTTCTTGCCGATCTCGTTCAGACCGCCCAGCGGAATGATACGCACCGGTGTGCGGCGGTTGTTTTCCCGTTTGCCGCCGCTGCGCGGTGCGGACTGGGGCGCAGCTCCACCATTGCTGTTATTGTGATGCGAGCCGTGCCGGCGGGAGGAGGGTCTATGCTCTCCGCCCTGAGAACGGGTCCGTCCGCTGTAATTTCTCTTTCTGGGCTGGGAATTATTGCGGGATTCCCGTCCCTGTTCCTTTTCTGTAGCCAATCAAGTATCCTCACTTTCTATTGGCTGGCTGGGCAGCATACAGCAGCATTCCGGCACTGCCAGAGGGCAGCGCTGATCTTCATCATTTTTCTGGTGCGATCGCAGCGGCTTTTCCAAGCGCATGGGTACGATCTTTGTCCTCCATTGCCCAAGCCGTCTTGTTCCACAACATATGCCCAGTTCCAGCGATTCTTCACATTCCCCACCGATTCCAAGCGCACCCTACCACAGGGTCACACCGTTCTAAACCGCATGGAGAAATTCATCTTAGAGTTTGTTC